>NZ_JAWRYN010001188.1:0-250 GCF_046534585.1 Peribacillus sp. SIMBA_075
CTGCACAGGTACCCAGAGACTTGCTCCAATCGCTACTCCCGCCAAATCTGTCGGGCTTGCGTGTCCGGACATGATCGTATCGAAAAAGGTCATGGAGAAAAGCGCCAGCTGCGATATAAGGATCGGCAACAGGACAATCAGAAACTGCCGCCACTTTTCTTTTAATGAATAGGTTTCTAGCATGATTGCTCTTCCT
Source organism: Peribacillus sp. SIMBA_075 (assembly GCF_046534585.1). Classification (NCBI taxonomy): domain Bacteria; kingdom Bacillati; phylum Bacillota; class Bacilli; order Caryophanales; family Bacillaceae; genus Peribacillus; species Peribacillus sp. SIMBA_075. The sequence continues at coordinate 197 of NZ_JAWRYN010001188.1, forward strand.
CATTTACATAAGAATATCGTTGAAACGATTTGAAAAAAACTGCCAAATGGCTCT
>NZ_JAWRYN010001189.1:0-250 GCF_046534585.1 Peribacillus sp. SIMBA_075
TTTGACACGTTAATGGGTGCAATGAAAAGAAGTATGGAAAACGACCCACACAGTGGTACCTTCAGCTCTGGTTTAGAATTTGATTTAGAAAAGATGGAAGCGATTGATACAAAAGATCAGTTTGTCGCCTACATTTCAGGGCTTGATTACGAGCTGCTTGGTCCTCCAGGCACACAGTTCAGCTATTCTAACGACAGCTTCGCACTGCTTGGGGTTATCATCGAGCGTGTGAGCGATATTTCGTATGAGC
>NZ_JAWRYN010001190.1:0-250 GCF_046534585.1 Peribacillus sp. SIMBA_075
TCATCACTTGGTTTATCACACTGCCAATCTCCGCGGTCATTTCTGCGCTGATTTATTTCTTGCTTCATCTATTTGTGTAAAGAAGAGATCATGCAGGATCAAAACAAAAACGAAGCCCCTTCCAAAGCAGCTGTTTGCAGCAGCATCTCTGGTCAGGGCTTCGCTTTTTTCCTCGGCTGAACATTCATGTCCTTTACTTTTGAATAACAATTTGCGCTTGCTTGCTTACATAGCTGTCGTCCTTTAGCTG
>NZ_JAWRYN010001191.1:0-250 GCF_046534585.1 Peribacillus sp. SIMBA_075
TTTCGTATGAGACGTTTTTTTATGCTTTTTTTCAGTTTGGACGTGATATTACAAGCTCTTTTTTCATACATATGGGATGAGAGGGGGTCTTTTGAGATGAAAAAATTAGAACAAATGAAGAATTGGTTAACAAAGCAAATAGACCTGCCAGTGGATGTGCTAATGGATCTACCTCGGATTACGCTTGTTGGGCAAGTGCATATCTATATAGAGAATCATCGGGGTTTATTAGTGTTTTCGGATAAAGAAG
>NZ_JAWRYN010001192.1:0-250 GCF_046534585.1 Peribacillus sp. SIMBA_075
CTCGTAGCAGAGCGGATGTTTCCGCAAATGGCAGATGTAGAAGTGACGCCTGAAATCGTTTACGGCGTTCCTTACAATGCCTACTGCGACTACGTAAACGGCAAGATGTATCTCAATGGCGATCTGGCCTACACGTACGAGGGACTTAAGCATCTCGTCACGCACGAGTGCTTCCCTGGTCATACGACACATATGTACATTCGCGAGCTCGGGGTAAAAGCAGGCGAGCTGCCGCTGGATGCCGGACTCG
>NZ_JAWRYN010001193.1:0-250 GCF_046534585.1 Peribacillus sp. SIMBA_075
GGCACCAGAGCTGCCAATGCTAAAAAAAGACCAGTTCCTATTTGTCCCCGGCCAACGCTCCGATCTGGTGGGAGCAGAGATAGTCGAGGATTCTCCCCAGCATCTCTATGATTGGGTGGTAGAGCGCTATCAAAATCTCAAAAATCAAGGTCAAAGCGAAGAATTGATCGAGCTCATCGTAAACAAGGAACTGGATACACGGATGGAGCCATTCACAGGCGAAGAAGAAAAACGCTCGCTGCGCTTGCAG
>NZ_JAWRYN010001194.1:0-250 GCF_046534585.1 Peribacillus sp. SIMBA_075
GTATTAATAATGACCCATACTGGCGAACCGGAACTAACTACTTTATACATATCTTGCACGTCTCTACCTGTTAAATTAACTACTTTTTCAGGAGCATATTTTTCTGCTAAATTAAAAATGGGTTGATTATATACACCATATCCTGGCTCTGCCTTCGTATAAATATTTCCAACAAACCCCTCATAAGGATTTCCACGTAAACCATTTTGTTCAAATGGAACACGATGAATTTCGCTAGCAAGTTGCATCT
>NZ_JAWRYN010000144.1:0-421 GCF_046534585.1 Peribacillus sp. SIMBA_075
TGAACGAATAAGGCGCCGCCGCGCCACGTTCGAGCCGCGGTTTCTACGACCTCGAACACCTCTCGCTCACGCTGGCGGGAGACGTACCATCGATCGGGTCTTCTTCCCGAAGCCCACACCACAGTCGCATGGTTGTCAACATCGATGGAATAGCCGACCGTGGAGCAGTCGTCCGTGGGTGGGACGAGGGTAACAGGGTCAAGAGGGACGATTTCGGCGTGGCGGCCGGAAGAGAGGGCGGCCCCGAATGAACGATGCGAGTCTGACAGCCGTGCGGCTTTCACCGCGGACTCAAGATGGAACCCTTCTACGTGTCGTCGGAACGGCACCTCACTGTCAGCCATATTGGCAAAATCCTGTCACAAGCGGATTCTCAAAGCACGGCAGCCGAGAGTGGCACTCCTGACTGCTCGGCGGCACC
>NZ_JAWRYN010001195.1:0-250 GCF_046534585.1 Peribacillus sp. SIMBA_075
TGCACTTTTCTTTGCGAGAGCCTGGAGTAAGTCTTTTGCTTCTGCTGTGCGTACTCCATCTACGGATGTAATGACATCACCGATCTTCAAGACCTGCTTTGCTGGCAGCCCCTCAAGTGTTCCCATTACCCACACACCCTGCTTCTCTACCTTGACATCATAGCCGGCAAGGCGAAAAGCTACAGCTTCGGCGATTTTTTGCGAGTTGTCCATAACAGCCTGTTCCCGTCGAACAAAATCTTCGCTATTC
>NZ_JAWRYN010001196.1:0-250 GCF_046534585.1 Peribacillus sp. SIMBA_075
TGTGTAAGATGCTTCACTTTTTAGCCCCTCCTGTTTTCGTTTTAACAGGCTGTTGCACTTCTTTCTTTTCCCATGGACGGTAAATGAACATGTTTTGGATCAGCGAGATGATATTCCCGATTACCCAGTAAAGCGTCAAGGCAGATGGCAGGATGATCCCGAATCCGGCGATCATGACCGGCATAAAGTACATCATCGCTTTCATTTGCGGGTTATCCATTGCAGGCCCCGTACGCAAGACGATCAATTG
>NZ_JAWRYN010001197.1:0-250 GCF_046534585.1 Peribacillus sp. SIMBA_075
GCTGGAGCACAGCGCTCAATAAGGAGGTGAAATGGATGGCACGCCTGCTATTTGAATGTGATGTACCTGGTCTTCTCTCCTAAATATTCGAGGGAAGATGCTGCATCCGTCCCTCGACTGCGGAACGAAGGTTGTTTTCAACTATTCCGAGAGGGGCATTTGGTCATGAACCATTCACACTGGAAAAAACAACTGTTTGGTGCACTCTGCCTGACGCTGGCAGCCGCCATCTGGGGCGGGGTCTACGTAG
>NZ_JAWRYN010001198.1:0-250 GCF_046534585.1 Peribacillus sp. SIMBA_075
CATCGACTTTTACTGGTTGTAATAATTCCACTTTATCGTAGTTTCTCAACATACGTATACTAATGGCAGATAACTTTGAACAATCTCCTCTTTTAAACATGATTTCCTCCTAAAATTCACATCTACTTCGAAGCTCAACCTAATCTTAAACAATGACATCGTGTGAGAGTCAACTATTTATAACGCCTAAATTATATTTCTTTAATTATATACCTTTATACCTTTTTCCTTCTTAAGGCTATAAAGATTG
>NZ_JAWRYN010001199.1:0-250 GCF_046534585.1 Peribacillus sp. SIMBA_075
GGTTTGAAGCGTACCGCTTAGACGAAGGGCCGGCACCTTCGGCCATTTCCCAGGAACTCGATACAGCCGGTGGGAAGATTTTATGAGAACCATCCAATTTGGCATTAAAGAAAATCTCGTCCAGTTTCTCTTGCTTGTGCTGACCAACTTTTTCGTCGGCTCGATGGTCGGGCTCGAACGAACCGTCCTGCCGATTATCGGCGAAGAAGAGTTCGGGCTCGCTTCAGCGAGTGCGGTGCTGTCGTTTATC
>NZ_JAWRYN010001200.1:0-250 GCF_046534585.1 Peribacillus sp. SIMBA_075
CTGTAATCGCTCCGCTTCGCGTTTTGATACACGAATGAACATACGCCACGTAGCAACGGCACCAATGATAAATAGAACGCAAACAATCCCTGGAATAATATATTCTGTTTTATCTTCCGGAAAATATAAAGGCATCATACGGAACACTCCTTATTATAGGATTCAAAAAAACATCAGAATTTTCTGTTATATAATATAGAATTATAGTGGAACCTATCCATATTCTCAAGGGGGCATTCCGAAAGCGAAT
>NZ_JAWRYN010000145.1:0-420 GCF_046534585.1 Peribacillus sp. SIMBA_075
GCACCTGTAGTAGCAAAGGAGACGATTCAAAGGCCTAAAGTGGTCCATACACATGAGAAGCGTTCGAGAGCTCATGTTACTCTCGCAGAAAAGGCAAAGGAACAAACGACAGTTGTAGTGGAATTAGATCCACCGAAAACGTTAGATACGCAGCGATTTTTTGAAGGCGCAAGAGCATTGAAAAGAGCTGGGGCAGATGCTATTACTCTAGCAGATAATTCATTAGCATCGCCTCGCATCTCGAATATGGCAATGGGGGCATTATTAACGAAGCACGATATTCCGGTATTGACGCACTTAACGTGTAGAGACCATAACGTCATTGGACTACAGTCTCACTTGCTTGGATTATCAGCATTAGGTATGGAGGAAGTGCTAGCTTTAACTGGTGATCCAGCGCGCGTTGGCGATTTCCCAGGT
>NZ_JAWRYN010001201.1:0-250 GCF_046534585.1 Peribacillus sp. SIMBA_075
TACAATTTGTTTAATTTGCTCCATTAATTGCATTACTTGTATTATTCGTACTGGTTTTAACAACTCTGCATACAAAAGCAGGTATTCGGCTATCTCATGCCTGGTATGCTGCACAATTTTGGGCTTATTATACGTTCTTGTTTTGCAGTTATATGATAACTAAGAAAAAACTTTTTCTGTTTTCGATGATTATATCTTTATTAATAGCCATTTATAACACTCCATTATTTCACTTTGAAAACCTATTTAT
>NZ_JAWRYN010001202.1:0-250 GCF_046534585.1 Peribacillus sp. SIMBA_075
GGTTAATTTTTCAATGATTCGGCGGTGTTGTTCAATCAATGCTGCGCCTCTTTTGTCAGATGAAACATACGCTCCAGCACGGTCTTCCAGTGTTTCATTTCATTCAGCTCCAATTGTCGATCTTTTTTTTCATAATCAGATAGGTCAAGTCCGCAAGAAGAGCAGCAGTTTGCAGAGGAAGAGCCCTCCGTTTGATCAAGCTGTTCGTAAAAGTATGATAACAGAGATTGTCTAAAACAGCCTTGATGAG
>NZ_JAWRYN010001203.1:0-250 GCF_046534585.1 Peribacillus sp. SIMBA_075
GCAGCACCGTCGCGGCGAGCAGGAGCACGAACCAGCCGGTCCCGGTGAGGTCGGGGCGCGGGAGCAGCAGGACCCCCAGCAGCACCAGAATCAGCCCCACGACCTGACCGCTGATCACGGCGATCACGGTGGTCGTCGCCCGGAAGCGCCAGGACCTCCGGACGAACCGGTAGGCGGGATATGCGCCCGCCAGCACGAGAGCGGCGGCAAGCCAGGTCAGGGCGGACATCGCGGACAGTCTATGGCCGTG
>NZ_JAWRYN010001204.1:0-250 GCF_046534585.1 Peribacillus sp. SIMBA_075
CTACGCCATGCTCACGCGATTTACGAACTATTGTGAGTGTGATGCGCTTTACGAGAAGCTCTATTCCGTTTACGACATGGAGACGCATACGGCGACTTCCTATCCTACCGAGCTGTCTGAAATGTATCGCGGAGTGGGAGAGTTTATGGCTGACCGGCGCGGCTTCTTTTATGAAATCCCGAAAAAGGGGATGGATGTCCCGAAAAGTGAGTTTGCCTCCAGAATTTTGGTCGATGGGTATGTCCATGGG
>NZ_JAWRYN010001205.1:0-250 GCF_046534585.1 Peribacillus sp. SIMBA_075
CCTTCATTTCCATCGTTTTTAGCAGTTGTTCAAACGTACAGGCTGCCATTTGTTTAATTGGCTGTTCAATTGTTGTTAACCCCGGATCTGCAATCTCAGCATAAATTGTATTATCAAATCCGATTATTGATAAATCTTCCGGAATTGAAAGTCCTTGTTTTCTTGCTTCATTCATAAGGCATATAGCAATTAAATCTGTACAGGCAAAAACGGCTGTAGGCCTGTTAGGCAAATGAAGTAATTCCTTACT
>NZ_JAWRYN010001206.1:0-250 GCF_046534585.1 Peribacillus sp. SIMBA_075
TGTATCTTCCAGTCAAATAAAAAAGAAAATATTGAAAAAAAAGCTAAACTTTTGCAGAACGGTGTCGATATAAGGAATAAGCCAGACAGGTATCCTTAATCGACAAACAAATTCCTTATATATACTATCATTCCTTACACACCTGGCTGGCCCCTTTATATGAAATGAATGCAAAAGGCTCAGGCTCTTCTCATGAAGAGCCTTTATTTGTTGACACTGTCGCCTTCACACGCAAAGAGGCTCCTCTGAC
>NZ_JAWRYN010001207.1:0-250 GCF_046534585.1 Peribacillus sp. SIMBA_075
TTAGACACGAAGAGCTTGCCACCAATCTTCATCTATTTTCGAAAAAAACCCGCTCTACATAGCGAGTTTCACTTATCTTTGTTTTGTAGGTACTGCATGACAATGACGACAACGTGGTTCATACGATTCTGAAGCCCCAACTAAAATAATTGGATCATCAAATGCCGCTGGTTCTCCATCGATTAAACGTTGCGTACGACTTGCAGGAGATCCACATTCAGAACAAACTGCCTGCAATTTAGTTACATGT
>NZ_JAWRYN010001208.1:0-250 GCF_046534585.1 Peribacillus sp. SIMBA_075
CAACTGGCCTTCATGAAAATTTTTTGAATGAGCTGCAACAATTAAAAAAACAAAACAGCATGGATAACGATTTAGTATTTGGTGGATTGACATCAAGATCTTACAGAGAATCGTTCAACAGAGCTTTGGATAGATTAGGAATACCTGCATCAAGAAACCTTAAACCCTCTCTTTAAAGGGAGTTGGGATAGATATAGCATATGAAGAGTCTGGCAATGATATACGAATTGCTATGGCTCAGGGGAATCAT
>NZ_JAWRYN010001209.1:0-250 GCF_046534585.1 Peribacillus sp. SIMBA_075
GGGCGTTTCGGGCGCCTTGGCGGCGGATGGGCACTCCTGCATGGGCCGGTGGCGAACGAACCGGCACGAAGTAACCGCTGCGCGGTGGGAGCGGCGATTGCTGGAGGCCCGTCAGGCCGCCGAATGTTCGGTTGTCGGCGTGCCGGGACGACCCCCTTCGCTCTTCCCGCCCTCCGGATCGGCTTCGCGGCGGCTGCCCAGGGCTTCGATCAGTTCGACCAGCCCCAGCGGATCCAGCGGCTTGCCCATG
>NZ_JAWRYN010001210.1:0-250 GCF_046534585.1 Peribacillus sp. SIMBA_075
GCCGAAGTCGGCACCAAGTGGAGCTTCTTCGAACAGGGCCTGCTGGTGTCCATGGCGCTGTTCCGCACCGACGTGAGCAACGAGATCGCGCCCGATCCCACCAATCCGAACCTCTACCACCAGACCGGCGAGAAGCGGGTCCAGGGCGTGGAGCTGTCGGCAGTCGGCCGCATCAGCGAGAACTGGTCGGTGTCGGCCGGCTACACCAGGATGGACGCGCAGGTGAAGCAGGGCACCAGGGTGGCGCAGG
>NZ_JAWRYN010001211.1:0-250 GCF_046534585.1 Peribacillus sp. SIMBA_075
GCGGTATCTCGCATGAAAAAACACGTACAAACAACAATGAGAAAAGAAGTACTAGGCGGTCTAGGCGGTTTTGGAGGTATGTTTGATTTATCAAAATTTGCATTAGAAGAACCTGTATTAGTATCTGGAACAGATGGCGTGGGAACAAAATTGATGCTCGCTTTTATGGCAGATAAACATGACACAATTGGTATTGATGCAGTAGCAAGGTGTGTAAATGATATTGTTGTCCAAGGAGCAGAGCCGCTTT
>NZ_JAWRYN010000146.1:0-417 GCF_046534585.1 Peribacillus sp. SIMBA_075
TGGTATTATCCCCTACAGGTAGACAGAGTAAAAAGAGAGCATGATAAAATGTTCTTAACAGTCTATCTGAGAGGGGATTTTTCTATGGCAAAAAAGGGGCAAACGTTTCAAACATATACAGAAGAATTAAAGCGAGAAGTTGTTCGTTTGAAGTTGGAGGAAGGCTGGTCATATCGTCGGCTTCGTGAGCGATTTGGTATCAAAAGTGATGCACAAATAGCGAATTGGGTAAAGAAAGTGCAAAATAATGAGCCTTTTGAAGACCAACGTGGTGTATGGAACCGTAAGAATTTTTCTAGTGTTGAAGAAGAAAATGCTTATCTGAAAGCGCAGGTGGACTATTTAAAAAAGCGCAATCCAAATCTACATGGGAAGGAATGGTCCTGAAAGCCGAAAGGTTTCAAGTAATTGATGGAT
>NZ_JAWRYN010001212.1:0-250 GCF_046534585.1 Peribacillus sp. SIMBA_075
CGGTAACGTTGCCGACTGCTTCATCAAATTTATCTTGTTTAAACTGAAGCAAAGAATGTTCTACATCGTTTTGAATGAGACTTCTCAAATATTCTGCACGAGTATACTTCCTCTTCAATTTCACACTTAATAATTCACATCTCTTATCAATATCTTTTATATACTTAGGATCAATACCTCTTAACAAGATGTCCATGTTATTACGTCCTTTCTGCTAAATGCATACCTAAAACAGTCGCATTTCCTCCTT
>NZ_JAWRYN010001213.1:0-250 GCF_046534585.1 Peribacillus sp. SIMBA_075
CTTTTCACATAGCAGGACAAAGTGCTGATAAAGGGACGGCCACGATTCCTTTGATAAAGAAATAATCGGTTCTTCACGGATATCTTCAATCGTGACCGCCTCTTTTTTTGCCAGTGGATGATTTTTCGGAATTGCAAAAATACATTCACTTTGTTTCATTAAACGACTGACCAGTTCTTCATGCGGTGATGTGGGATGTAAAAAGCCAATATCAATCTCCCCATTCAAAAGCGCCCGCAGCTGCTGCGAG
>NZ_JAWRYN010001214.1:0-250 GCF_046534585.1 Peribacillus sp. SIMBA_075
GTAAACGGAAACTTAGAATATCGCTTACCACATGTGCTTAATATCAGTTTTACAGGAATGAACATTGAACCGTTCCTTGTGAACTTAGATATAGCTGGTATTGCAGTGTCAAGTGGCTCGGCGTGTACAGCTGGTTCGATTGATCCATCACATGTATTAGTAGCGATGTTCGGAAAAGACTCCGATCAAATACGTTCATCCGTACGCTTTAGTTTCGGACTTGGAAATACGAAAGAGCAAATTGAGAAAG
>NZ_JAWRYN010001215.1:0-250 GCF_046534585.1 Peribacillus sp. SIMBA_075
AGTAACTCTTTTTGTAATTTGTAGACATTTGCCCATTCTTTGCTTTCTGCATTTGTAGAACTTTGCAATTTTTCAATTAATTCTTCGGTGAATTCATTAAGATTATTAGATGAAGCGTACTCCAACCCATGTCTAGCTAATTGCTTACGTGGATCTGTATTTAAAACAAACCTTTGTATTAATTCACTTTCATTTTGTGGAAAAACAAAACGAACAATTTTTAATAAGGAGTTAAAGCTCTTAAGGGGTC
>NZ_JAWRYN010001216.1:0-250 GCF_046534585.1 Peribacillus sp. SIMBA_075
ATGTGACGTTTGCGATGCATCCCGAGGTTGCACGTATTAAATCACAGATGAAACGCTTTGGGGCAGATGCCGTATTAATGAGTGGAAGTGGGCCAACTGTATTTGGTCTTGTACACCATGATTCGCGAATGCACCGCATATATAACGGGTTAAAAGGATTTTGCGAGCAAGTATATGCAGTGCGTTTATTAGGAGAGCGAGAAACGCTTGAATAAAGACGTATAATACGTTATGATTTGTTTAGAATATT
>NZ_JAWRYN010001217.1:0-250 GCF_046534585.1 Peribacillus sp. SIMBA_075
GAACGTTTGAAATATTATTTGATCTGTTTGTCAGCTCTACTGATTTTCCTGTCAGGCTGCGGAAAAGACCAGCAATTTACGCCACCTGGCAGCGCGCAATCGGTCGCTGTGATTTCTCAATTAAAAAAAGCCTCCTTTTCAATTGTTGATTTACAAAAGAATAAAATTGTCTCTTCCGTTGATTTAAAACATCCACTCACTGATCTCATTCAAATCAACAAAGACGTCATCATTGCGACAAGTAAAGAAG
>NZ_JAWRYN010000147.1:0-415 GCF_046534585.1 Peribacillus sp. SIMBA_075
TACATCTATTGAAACATAAAAAAACCCGGATAAGGGACACTTTTTTATGTGTGTCCGTTATCCGGGGTATAGTTCACAAAGGGACGCTCTTTTTTCTATTCATGACATAGACGTAGCTATATAAACACCCTTTTTGTAGAAAAGTATTAAAAATTGGAAAATAGGCATGATAATAGCGAAGACATTGAACAATTCATTCGTTAACACGATAAACTTGGACTGTTAAAAAAATGAACAATGCATGCAGCCGGATAGTGAAAAAAGAGAGCAAACCCTGTACTCGGAAACTGAATTTACTTCAAATAGTGAACATTTAGTGGAAAATCATAAAAATAAAAGGCTGTTTTCAAATACTTTGTTGCTATTTACCAGGTAGTGAGTTGTGGTTGATTTCCCCTCCAGATGCTCGCTTTCC
>NZ_JAWRYN010001218.1:0-250 GCF_046534585.1 Peribacillus sp. SIMBA_075
GAAGATGATTGTTTGCAAGAAAACAGTAAAGAACAATTGCAGTAGATTGTATGCTATGTAAAGAATAGGACCGGGGTCCACAGTTCACTAGAGGTGTCTCTCCCATAAGATAAAAGCATGTTGGGTGAACAAATTACGGTTGGGCAATTAACAAATAAAGAGGGCATGACCATGCACATACATGTTATGATGAGTAGTGTGAGATTTAATTGGGCATTACGACAAAGTACATAGACCGCTATCCAGCATG
>NZ_JAWRYN010001219.1:0-250 GCF_046534585.1 Peribacillus sp. SIMBA_075
CGGGCATTAACGTGCTGCTGGACTGGGTGCCGGGACATTTCCCTGATGACGACTTTGGTCTGGCAAAATTTGACGGCACCGAACTCTATGAGCACAGCGATCCGCGCGAAGGCTATCATCAGGACTGGAACACGCTGATCTACAACTATGGTCGCCGTGAAGTCAGTAACTTCCTCGTCGGTAACGCGCTTTACTGGATTGAACGTTTTGGTATTGATGCGCTGCGCGTCGATGCGGTGGCGTCAATGAT
>NZ_JAWRYN010001220.1:0-250 GCF_046534585.1 Peribacillus sp. SIMBA_075
GGGTGCTCGTACGTTTGATGCCGCTTCTTATTTACGCTCACATGGTGCAGATACTGTACTTGTACAAGAGCTTTTAAAAGAAGATATGGATCAGTATTTACGGGTTGCAAAAGCTATTAAAAATGCGTACATTTATAAAAATGGAATTGCGATTGCTAAAGTTGATGGTGATGAATATTATGACCAAGTACTTATTGCACAATCAGCAGACACATTATTGACAATGACAGGTATCATTGCATCGTTTGTT
>NZ_JAWRYN010001221.1:0-250 GCF_046534585.1 Peribacillus sp. SIMBA_075
TGCCACACGCCTGCCGATCAGAAAAGTTATCCGGGTTCTCTCATGCGATCGGGTTACGCATTTCTTTGCGAACATCAATATGAATGACATGAACGCCAGACTGACCTCGACATACTTCAGTTTATTCAAATCGGACAAATCTTCGCGTCCCCGGCGGTCGGGCTGCGAATTGCTTAAGCCACTCATCAGAGCGTGCAAGGCCTCAACCACGGACTGACCAGGTGGCCGTCACCAGCAGGACGAAGCCGAC
>NZ_JAWRYN010001222.1:0-249 GCF_046534585.1 Peribacillus sp. SIMBA_075
CTAACAACGGGGTTGGTGGAACAATATCTCGAATTCCTCTATGTATAATACTTGGCATTAAATTAGCATTAAAAACTATATTGTCCGGATGTAAAAAGAACGTGATTCGTTTATTTAAATATTTACGAAACTGCGCAACATTTCGAAGCAGTCTTAATTTCTCATTTCTTCCAAAACGGCTAAGATCATCCCACTTATATAATTTTTTATCCACTTGAAATATAAAGGTAAACATATCATCCGTTTCCT
>NZ_JAWRYN010001223.1:0-249 GCF_046534585.1 Peribacillus sp. SIMBA_075
GCCACAAATAGATCGTGTCACCTCAGCAGTCAAAGATTTTAACGAATGGATTGATTTGATTCCGATCGAATCCAAATCCGATGATGGCTACAGCTTATATCTCGATATTCAAAAAGGTGATAGCTCTAAAGTAGTCATCGAAACGCGTACTTTCTTGAGGAATTGGTTCAAGTCTTTAAAAATCGATTGTGATTCAAATCCAAGGGACTTTTAGTAAGAGTCTTTTTTATGTATGAGGAAATTTCACCG
>NZ_JAWRYN010000148.1:0-415 GCF_046534585.1 Peribacillus sp. SIMBA_075
GATTAAAGTTTTTATAAAAATCCCATATGTAACTAAAAATGATAGGTTCTAGCGCTTGAAATAAAAACTTCCATAACTTGTATTTTAGTCCATGAGCCCTTTTGTATAGGGATATGCAAGAGTCTAGAAAGGTAGAAAAAGAAGTATATGCTATTATTTATAGTGAGATAATTTTATATGGATATGAGATTTCCTATCCGAAAATTAAATGGAAATTCACATCAGAATTTGTTGATGTCTACATGTATTGTTAGAGTGTTACTAATTTTATTTTTCATTTGTTTAATTGAAATAGTATAGACCAAATCAAAAGTAACATAGCGTCATGTTACTTTTGATTTGGTCTTGATAAGAATGTATTTCTTCTTTCAGTGAACGCCGAGACTCAATTTTAATAGATTTGGTAGTCTTGTCT
>NZ_JAWRYN010001224.1:0-249 GCF_046534585.1 Peribacillus sp. SIMBA_075
ACAGCAGGTTGCCGGGTTTCATTGGGCCTGCACCCTCCACCAGCTCGGAATAAGAGTATCCGTTCAATTTCCCATCATACGGAATGAGTCAAGCGCTGTCAACGTTTTTAAGGGAAACGGTTGTCAGACTTTTAAGCATGCATCTTTTTCTACTATTGAATAAACACAAATCCTCAACATTGACAGATTTCTAGTTATTAGTATAGACTAATCGCGGCAATGTGTTATACTAATGTTCGAATATACATC
>NZ_JAWRYN010001225.1:0-249 GCF_046534585.1 Peribacillus sp. SIMBA_075
CCTTCATTATCTCCGCCAACCATTCTCTCTCCTATTTTATCTCGCTTAGGATGCGCATAACGAATACCATCTTTATTTCCAACTACAATAAAATCAGCATCTGTATCAATTCGAATTTTTTCTGCAATTGGCTGAATGATAGAAGCTGGGTTTTCTTTTTGAAAAGCTTCCGTTATTTCAGGTATAGCAGCAACTGTTTTCGCAACATGCAAAGCCCGTTTCCCAATTTGCTCTTCTACCGTTTCAGAC
>NZ_JAWRYN010001226.1:0-249 GCF_046534585.1 Peribacillus sp. SIMBA_075
ATGTTGCCAGCGTCACGCGTCGTGATGGCACCCCAGCCCTCGGCTTTCACCTTATCGTAAAACCCAAGATCCTTGGCTAGCTCCATTTTGAACTCCTCTGACATCATGCTGCCTCGTCTGCGACCCATGATAGCCTCCCTTCTCGTTGACAAGTTTAGTTTGTCCCACAGAGGCTTTTTCATTGACCACTACGCCATAGATTTGGCGGGGCGTGGTTGCATGCACTTATACTGAAGCAGAATATTATCT
>NZ_JAWRYN010001227.1:0-249 GCF_046534585.1 Peribacillus sp. SIMBA_075
CGAGAAGCAAGATCTTTAATATCAGTAAATGATGGGTGGTCAGATAGTCCAACTACTTCATCAATGATGTTAAAGCCGCGACGTTTTAAATAATCACGTCCTAGTCGGCCAAGCACAATAATTGAATATTGGTTTGAGTCCATATTATGACGTTCACGAATTACGTTACTCACTGTACGTAATACGTTACTGTTATAACCACCTGCTAGTCCGCGATCAGATGTAATAACGATGTATCCTGTACGCTTT
>NZ_JAWRYN010000149.1:0-413 GCF_046534585.1 Peribacillus sp. SIMBA_075
GATCAGAAGATTGTCGAGGAGGAAAGTATAGTTCCGAGATGTGGAGACTGTGGTGGTCGCGGAAGAATGCTAAACCAAAAGTCATGGTGCAACCAAGTTTTCTAATTGCCCCGCTTTTTTTTGTGATACAATAGGTAGGAAAGAAATTCTTATCGACTTGGGTGAATGAGATGGGGTACGAGCGGAGACTGTTTACACAGCAGACCGACCAGCTGCTGGATGTTTTGAACAGGCAGCGGCATGACTGGTTGAACCACGTTCAGGTTCTGCTCGGCTATTTGCATTTGAACCGTACTGAACAGGGAGAAGCACACTTAAAACGCATTGCCCAGATGGCCATGCAGGAGTCCATGGTGGCTCGTCTGAATAGCTCCCTATTGTCCGTCTTCTTCTTGACATTTAATGCACTGAAC
>NZ_JAWRYN010001228.1:0-249 GCF_046534585.1 Peribacillus sp. SIMBA_075
TTCGTGCGAGAATTTGTCGGCAGCATCAAAGGCAAAGATCCGACTGAACCGTTTTTGATTTATTATCTAGAACAGCCGATCGGCTATATCCAAACATTCCGCTGGAGCGATTATCCGGGCAGTGAACAGTTCCAGGAATTGCGGCGTGCAGCTGGCTTGGACATTCTTATCGGGGCGCCTGCCTACCGCGGCAAAGGCTTCGGCCAAGCGGTTATCCGCCGTTTTTTGGAAGAAGTGGTGTTTCGCGAT
>NZ_JAWRYN010001229.1:0-249 GCF_046534585.1 Peribacillus sp. SIMBA_075
CGGGTTATTTCCTTCTGCAAAAAATCCCATCGACATAATTTTTACACCGTGACTTACAACCGGAATTGCCGTTTGATCAATCATCGTCGGTTTTTGATTCGTTTCCATCATAGCTGGAATGCTAAAACCATATATATCTGCATCTAATATCCCCACTTTTTTTCCCATACGAGCTAAAGCAGTTGCAAGGTTAATTGTCACTGTTGATTTTCCAACTCCACCTTTACCGCTCGTTACAGTAATAAATCG
>NZ_JAWRYN010001230.1:0-249 GCF_046534585.1 Peribacillus sp. SIMBA_075
GCCTATAACCTGCGATATATCGAATTTCAGAGTTCACTCACTGAGCCGATCGATTTGCAACAACTGGACACATGGATTCAACAGTCTGCATTCGCCTGCTCCCATCTTGCTGTTGTTCATCATGAGACAACAACAGGGCTGCTGAATGATATCGCCTCCATCGGAGGATTATGCAAGAAGTATAGTATGGATTTCATTGTGGACGCGATGAGCTCATATGCAGCCATACCGATCCACATGAAAGACATG
>NZ_JAWRYN010001231.1:0-249 GCF_046534585.1 Peribacillus sp. SIMBA_075
TGACAGGAACCGTCAGGGAAACGGTGACGAAAGTGTTGCTCGATTTGCAAAATCAAGATTTTATCCAAATAAAAAAGAAAAAGATCCTGATCTGCAATCTTGCGGAAATCGAACGATTGGTTGAGACCTCATGAAAAAAAACATCTGGAACATCTCCATTATCGGAAATCTCATCGTTATCCTGATTTGTCTGACTCTCTTTATTGGGGATTCATTGCAGCGGATAAACTACGCTTTCTACGATTACGA
>NZ_JAWRYN010001232.1:0-249 GCF_046534585.1 Peribacillus sp. SIMBA_075
GTCGTCTCCTGTCAGGGGAGAACTCTTTTTCTCGACACGTTTTCCCATGGGCGCTTTTTGCTGTTGTTCGTGGCTTCAGTGGTGGGGAGGAAACAGGAGAATCCGATGCGTTCAAAAAAAGAAAGAGCATCCGCCTCAACGGGCAGATGCCTTTCATTTCTACTGCTATTCTTATTCGTCAAACTCGTCTTTATCTAACCGTACCTCCAAATGATGTCCATCCGGGGTCTCAAAGTATAGATTATAGCT
>NZ_JAWRYN010001233.1:0-249 GCF_046534585.1 Peribacillus sp. SIMBA_075
GTGAATGATTTGAAGATCCGAAATTGTACTCCGGACCTTTTCCTTAATTGCAGTTGAATCTGCCAAGTTTTCGCCTGTGACCGACAGGCACACATTCATCGCATGCTCCTCCCCATCAATTGACCATATATGCAGATCCTTTACTGAAAGCACCCCAGGAATTTTCTCAATTCTTGAATGGACTTCATCCAAATCGATCTCCTGAGGTACACCTTCAAGCAAGATTTTCATGGTTTTCGATAAATTCCG
>NZ_JAWRYN010001234.1:0-249 GCF_046534585.1 Peribacillus sp. SIMBA_075
CTAACATCATCGCTGTGCAATCCGGAGATGAAAACAACGAAGATATTCAAGCATTGGTTGAAGTATTGACATCACAAGAGATTCAAGATTTTATTCTGGAAGAATGGGACGGATCGATCGTTCCAGTTGAACAATAAACTTTCTAGACAGCCTATTCCATGAGAATAGGCTGTTTTTTTATGCCCAGCAATAGCTCGTTGTAAGTGGGAAGCTTTATCGGGACAAAATAATGGGGATGTAAAATTGCAT
>NZ_JAWRYN010001235.1:0-249 GCF_046534585.1 Peribacillus sp. SIMBA_075
GGTGAGGAAATGCTAGACAACATGATAAAAGTCCTTCAAATCATCTTTTACGTTGCATCTATAGCGTGGATTGCCCAACAATCGCACGACGCAAACAAAGATAATAAGAAGGACTAACACTGGGGAAGCGAGTTAATCGCTCGCTTCTCAATATAATTATAACCAGTCTAGCATATAATATGAACCAAAAACAATTGATCTTCTTTATGATCCTCTTGAGCGCAGCTTCAATTGTAACGCGTTCAATAT
>NZ_JAWRYN010001236.1:0-249 GCF_046534585.1 Peribacillus sp. SIMBA_075
CTTGGAATTCATTTTGGTCTTTTTTATTATCGACAAACTCGAATTTCACTGTGAATTTATCAGACTTACCTGCTGAAATACCTTTTTCATCCCAGAACCAAGCAGCTAAATCATTATCTACCGCTGTAAGTGTGTCACCCTTCAATTTATCTAGCGTTGTTTCTTTTACGATTGTTTCATGCTTGTCTACATTTTTTAAGAATGTTACTTTAATATGTTTACCAAAATCATCTTTATTGTCGCCCTTCG
>NZ_JAWRYN010001237.1:0-249 GCF_046534585.1 Peribacillus sp. SIMBA_075
CTTTTCTTTCGACCATCACGCTCGGCGCAACGGCACTTGTCTATAATGGCGGATTCGATGCGTTGAAGTATTTGGACATCCTGAAAGACGAAAAAGTCAACGTGCTGTGCTGTACGCCGACAGAATACCGCATCATGGCCAAGGTCGAGAATCTGAACGATTATAAATTGCCTGAGCTGCGCAGTGCCGTATCAGCCGGCGAGCCGCTTAACCGCCAAGTGATTGATGCTTTCCAGGAGGCTTTCGAAT
>NZ_JAWRYN010001238.1:0-249 GCF_046534585.1 Peribacillus sp. SIMBA_075
TGTCCACGGAGGCCGCCGACGCGCAGAAACAGGCCCTCGCCTCCCGAATCCCGCTCGGCCGACTCGGCGACGCGAGCGAGATCGCCGAAACGGTCGCCTTCCTCGCCTCAGACGGCGCCACCTATCTGACCGGGCAGAACATCGTGGTCGCCGGCGGCAGCGGGCTGGCCATGTAGCCGCACGTTCAGAACGCACTTACAGCGGCAGCGCCACAGCCGTGCCATCAAGGGATCCTGCAGCGGACGGCTG
>NZ_JAWRYN010001239.1:0-249 GCF_046534585.1 Peribacillus sp. SIMBA_075
TATGCTAGCTGTTTTGGCAGGCTGCGGGAGCACTGCCAATCAGGCGCAGCAGACACAAGCACCTGCTGCAACAACGCCAGCAGCAACTGAAGCACCGAAAGACGCAAGCACCCCAGCACCAGCTGATGCTGGCGGGACTCGCGAGATCAAGCATGCCATGGGCACGACCCCAATCACAGGGGAGCCCAAGCGCGTAGTCATTTTGACGAATGAAGGAACAGAAGCTCTGCTCGCACTCGGCGTAAAGCC
>NZ_JAWRYN010001240.1:0-249 GCF_046534585.1 Peribacillus sp. SIMBA_075
TTCCACAATTCAAGACGCTTTTTTAAAAAAATTACCGATCAACTAAGAGGTTTGGCAAATTGGAGCGCGTGAAAGCCCTTGACCATCTGGAAGCCGATTCCAACATATCCTTCATTTAGTAATTCTGCCTGTTTTTTTAGATCGTCGATCGGTGCCGTGATTTGATTTTCATAAGCTGCATTCGGCTGTTCGAGATCTTTCACCAGGATATAGCGTTCCAGCCCCTCGTACTTTTGTTTTAAGGCTGCG
>NZ_JAWRYN010001241.1:0-249 GCF_046534585.1 Peribacillus sp. SIMBA_075
GGACAATGCTCGCTGCACGGATGCCCATGCAAGCGTCCATCCACATCGCGGAAGGTCATCAGCTCTTCTACCGGAAAAAACCCTTTCTCAGCCAGTACAGAATAATAAACTGGCGTGCAATGACCCTTTGACAAGAAGAAGCAATCCCGGTCAGCCCATTGCGGATTTTTTGGATCGACATTCATGTGCTCAAAAAACAGTACGGTCAGAAGTTCAGTTGCTGACAACGAACCTCCAGGATGTCCACTC
>NZ_JAWRYN010000150.1:0-411 GCF_046534585.1 Peribacillus sp. SIMBA_075
GTGCTTTCGGCAGACAAGGGAGTAGATATCGTCGGAGATGTTCATGGCTGTTATGACGAGTTTATCGAACTCTTGCGGCGCTTGGGGTATGAGCGAGGTCACGATGGGACGTATCGCCATTCACAAGGTCGAAAGCTCCTTTCCCTCGGAGATATTACAAGTCGTGGACCACAAGCAATCAAGATGCTGCAATTTTTTTTGCTGCACACATCATCCGGCATTGCTGAGATGGTCGATAGCAATCATGGATGGAAAGTGGCGCGTTGGCTCGACGGAAGGCCTGTCACACTTGCCCATGGAGACGAAAAGGTAGAAGAAGAGCTGCGAATGTACCAGCAAGAATTTGGGCCGAAAAAGGCAGCGGTTTTGCGAGAGCAAAGTCGGCGTCTTCTGTTTTCTTCTCCGTCGCAC
>NZ_JAWRYN010001242.1:0-249 GCF_046534585.1 Peribacillus sp. SIMBA_075
GGCCGTCGCCGCGATGGCCTCCGCCCGGCGACTGCTCATCGTCGGGAACGGGGCCTCCGCGGCGATCGCGCAACTGGCGTCGCTCGGCTTCCTGAACTCGAGCCGTCCGAGCGAAGCGCCGGTCGACGCGATCGTGCAGCAGCTGACCGCTCGCGCCCTGACAGCGGGCGACGTGTGCGTGTGCATCAGCAGCAGCGGCTCCAACGGCGTCACGCTGAGCTCCGCCGAGGCGGCCGCGGCGTCCGGTGC
>NZ_JAWRYN010001243.1:0-249 GCF_046534585.1 Peribacillus sp. SIMBA_075
GTTCTGTCTCCAGTAAAAGATCGGTATGCTCTAGCAGCAGCTCAGCCTCTTTTAATTTCGTTAAACAAGCATGAACGGTTTGGAAAAGATCATCATACATTTCTGCATTGAGCGCCTGTAAATCTGATTCAGTCAGGGATTTAATCGTAAAAGCCTGCCACACCTCCATTTCAAATCTTCGTTCTTCATCAAGTGGAAGGACTTGCTCCAATAAAGAGAGGATATTTTCTTTAGTTGAACCGTTTAATG
>NZ_JAWRYN010001244.1:0-249 GCF_046534585.1 Peribacillus sp. SIMBA_075
GAGCAATCCGATTGTCAGCAGCATGATCGCAATCGACAATAACGGCTCCCATAACGGAATATCGAGCAAGCCCACGCGCAAGAACATGACAAGCGGCGCGAAAAACGGGATGTAGGAAGCGACTGTCACATAAGTCGCTTCCGGCATGGAAATCCCCGAGAACGCGATGAATGACGCGATAATGATCAAAATCATCATCGGCAGCATCAATTGCTGGACATCCTCTGTCCGGCTGACAAGCGAGCCGAG
>NZ_JAWRYN010001245.1:0-249 GCF_046534585.1 Peribacillus sp. SIMBA_075
GGCGTTAAGCCTGGTAGTATTCTTTGCCTTTCTTATCTCGCTTCCAATCCTGCGTGAAGTGACCGGTTCCTACTGGGTGGCGATGTTCGACAGTTTCTACCGCGCCGGGTCCTTGGTGTTTGGCGGCGGGCATGTGGTCTTGACGCTTTTGGAGCGGGAGTTCGTGCCGACTGGCTGGCTAACGGAAGAAGCTTTCCTTGCTGGATACGGGGCGACACAAGCTGTTCCGGGCCCGCTGTTCACATTTGC
>NZ_JAWRYN010001246.1:0-249 GCF_046534585.1 Peribacillus sp. SIMBA_075
CAGCGATCCCTTCAGTCAACGTGCTGGAGAAGAAAAACAAAATCATTTTGAAAGGGGAGATTTCATCGCCAATCAATCCACAGCAAGGCTGCCGATTCGCTCCAAGGTGTCCTTTTGCGCAGGGCATTTGCCTGGAAAAAGATCCAGAATGGAAGGAAGTCGAGGCAGAGCATTTTGTCGCATGCCATCGTGTGGAAGAGCTGGCACAAGGACTGATTCACTATCATTAATAATACGGTCAGGGAGGAT
>NZ_JAWRYN010000020.1:0-81463 GCF_046534585.1 Peribacillus sp. SIMBA_075
AACTGAACCGCCGTATACCGAACGGTACGTACGGTGGTGTGAGAGGTCGGAGGCTAGGCGCCTCCTCCTACTCGATTTATGGAACAAAAGGGGCAGGTTAGTTGAATAAGTTTTGGGGGATTTTTCTTGAAGAATAAGTTTAGAGTTCATGCTAAGATTCTCTGTAAAAGAGGTGTTTTTTTTGAACATACAAAAGTGTGAAATTTGCGGGAGTACATGGAGAGAAGTGGGAAGGAGTACTACTGCTGGTTTTGGTTATCAGCCACTTATATGCAAGAAATGCGGAACTAAACATGAAGTTACTATGTAGGTGCTTGTGATTAAAATCTACTCTAGCTGAGTTTATGTTTCGTACCTCGAACGCTGATACAAAAGATGGAGGTCGCCCTGGGTGTTTGATTTTTGATGAATGGCATATTTATGAAGATACAAAACTAATAAATAGGCTAAGCTCTGGTTTAGGGAAAGTAAAGCATAGAAGAAGAATCTATATATCCACTAACGGTTATGTCCGAAGTGGTTTTTTTGATAGATTTATTGAACAGTGTTTAGAAGTCTTAAGAGGCGGAAGTAGACGTGAAAACCGTTTTGTTTTCATTTTCAAAATGGACAGTAAGGATGAAGTTGAAAGATCAGAATTATGGGAAAAGGCAAATCCAATGTTTAGTCAGCCAAGGAGCCCATATGCTGAAGAACTGTTCGACACAATTATGGATGAATATTTGGATCTTGAAGATGACCCTTCCGGGCTACCTGAATTCATGGCCAAAAGGATGAATCTTCCTCAAGAAGATAATACGGTTAAGGTAGCATCCTGGGAAGATATCCAAGCGACTAATAAGCCTATTCCATATGATCGACTAGAAAATAAAACATGTGTAGGTGCAATTGATTTCTCATTCATAAAAGACTTTACAGCATGCGGTGTTTTATTTAAGGATGGTGAAAATTATTCATGGGAAAGCCATCAGTTTGCAAGACGTGATTTTATCAAAGAGGCAAAATTAAAACCTCCAATATTTGAGTGGGAAGAGGATGGGTTGATTACATTATTGGATGAACCCGTTATTGATATCAGTTATATGGTCAATTACTTTTGTGAAATGAGAGAGAAATACGGGTTAAATACTATTGTTGGAGATACTTTTCGTCTGGATATTGTAAAACAAGCATTAGAAGAAGCGGGTTTCAAAGTTTTATATATATACAAAACCCTCATGCAATCTATGCAAAACTTGCACCTAGAATTGAAATGCTCTTTGCCCAAAAACGTATTATTTTTGGAGATAATCCATTGATGAGGTGGAACACGAATAACATTGTTGTAAAAGTTAAAAATGATGGAAATAA
Organism: Peribacillus sp. SIMBA_075; assembly: GCF_046534585.1. NCBI lineage: Bacteria > Bacillati > Bacillota > Bacilli > Caryophanales > Bacillaceae > Peribacillus > Peribacillus sp. SIMBA_075. The sequence goes on from NZ_JAWRYN010000020.1 coordinate 1,351, forward strand.
AGACTTTGTCAAAAAAGATGAAGTTAGGAGAAAGACAGGTGGATTTTCAGCTTTTGTCTACGCTCTGTGGCAAGCTGATCAAATACTAATCGATGATGTGGACTTTTTCTTAGATGATATAGAATTTTAATAGGCTCTGTAAAAGGATGTTGTTGATTATATTACGGGACTATCGGGGCAGTGTAGTTGAAGAAATATAATTGTTTATATATATATATATTAAAATAGTCCTACATAAATGTTGTAATTTGTGATATGATACAAAAGTTAACAATTTTGTTAGTCTGTGGCCATATACTAATCTATTTTACTTGACAAAGGAATGGTATTATTTATGAAAACAAAAATTTTTTCGTTTGGTATAGTCGCTTTATTATCTTTTGTAATGGCAGTTCCAACATTAGCCGCCAGTAATTCGTATGGTTTCTCAATGTCAGCATCGGTTGTAGATGGAAGTAAAAATGGAGAATATCATACATTAAATAAGGGAACAGCAAAAATAGATGGGTCTCATTATATATCTTCTAGTCGCCCTGGTGCACTTACTCCCAGCAAAGTAACTTATCAATTATGGAATAAAACATCAGGTAATAGTTTTGGTAAAGTAACAGCTACACCTGATGCTAGTGGATCAAAAAACTTTTCCGGTTCATATTCCGGGCTTGGTGGTGGCTCAAAGTATTATCTACTCATTATGAAAGGTGACGATGGAAGAACAGTTAAAGGTTCAGGAAAAATATCTAATTAACCTTCAAATTTTAAAAAACAAAGAACTTATAATTAGTTTATAAGTTCTTTGTTCGTTATTTTTACGTTAGGGGAGAAAAAGAATGGCTATTTATTTTGAGGGATTGGTACTTACTGTTTAATGATTTTATTTGTGATTTTAGCGCTTATTTTAAAATTTAAGTTGAAAAAAACTTATACTTATTTGTTGTTTTTTACCATTATGTACATCTATCTGTGTAACGTTATCGACATAACCCAATTCCCAATTTACAAAGACGATGATCAAAGAGAAATATTTGGCGGGCAAAACGTTTTTAGAACTATGAATCTCATACCCTTTCAATATGGATTTACAAAAGACAGTTTTTTAAATATTTTAATGACTGTACCACTTGGTTTAGGGCTGCCTTTCTTAATTAAAGCCTCTTTCAAGAAAATCTTTGGAGCAGGTTTATTAATGGGATTATCAATAGAATGCACTCAACTGTTAGTTGCTTTATACGCAGGATATACGCTTAGATATGTCGATATTGATGATATCATTTATAATCTTTTAGGGACACTAATGGGTTATCTAATACTATTTAAACTATTCAAAATTACATTGAAATTCATTGTAAAAAAGTTTGATATGAAATTCAATCCACTATTAAAACACATGTATAATGCTTAAACTCCATTAATAACTAGTCATTCAAGCACCTTATGCTTTCATTACAACACCATTCCCAAGCATATCAACTTTTGATACTAAAGAAGGAATTAACGAATAGGTAATGCATAGCATAATAACATTCATTTGTCTACGATATGTTGCATTCATTAAGAAACACTAGAGGAGACCACAATTTAGTGGTCTCTTTAATTTGTTTAAAATTCGACATTAATGAACAAAGCCTTATTGGGAATATTAGACCTGGTGAAATGCAGAAATAAAGAACTTGAATTTATGTTTGATTTTGATTTAATCTAAGATACTTCCAAGAAAATTCACATGAAGCAATTGGCCATTCAAACATGTATCAATATGATTGGCCGTACTATCAGCCAATCGGAATTTTATGTGAAGAAAGATAAAAAGATTGTGAAGGACGAAATGTACTACCGGTTAAATGTCAGACCGAACCCGAACATGTCAGCCAGCCAATTTTGGGAGACTGTTGTCCATAAGCTGATTTATGACAATGAGTGTTTGATTATCCAGTCAGATACCGAAGATCTATTAATTGCTGACTCATTCACACGAGTCGAATATGCCCTGGTTAATGATTCATTCAAAGATGTAACCATTAAGGACTTTACGTTTTCTCGAACATTTCAAATGAACGATGTTATTTATTTGGAATATAGCAACAAAAAGCTATCAACTTTGTTTGATGGCTTAAATTCCGATTATGGAGAACTATTTGGCAGGATCATAGAATTTCAGAAACGTAAGAATCAAATACGTGGACTTGTTGATGTAGAGGCTATAACTGATAAGTCGGAAAAGGGACAAGAAAAATTACAGAATTATATAAACAAAATATACAATGCATTTACCTACAAGTCAGTAGCTATTGTTCCACAACAAAAGGGATTTAAATTAGAGGAATTAAAGAGCACGTCTCAGCTTCAAAATGTTGATGAAGTCGCCAAGGTAATTGATGGTTTTCTAAACCAAGTTGCCAAAGCCTTAGGTATTCCAGCTTCGTTACTTCATGGTGATATGGCTGATGTAGAAAAGCCTACACGGAATTACATGACATTTTGCATTGATCCGTTTTTGAAAAAAATTAAAGATGAACTGAATGCAAAAATGATTGATAAAAAGGAATACCTGGCAGGAATGAAGATGGAAGTCATGCGCGTCTCTTATAGCAATATGTTTGATGTTGCCACTGCTGTCGATAAGTTAAGATCATCCGGTACTGTAAACGGAAATGAACTGCGTGAGGAACTTGGCTTGGAAAGGGTGGACGATCCTATGATGGATAAATACTTCATCACAAAAAACTATCAAGAAAGTTCAGAAGCACTTAAAGAAGGTGAGAAAAATGAAGCATAAAATCAAGGGTGATATTATCAATTGGAAATCGAGTATTTGGGATTTTAACTATCAAATGAAGTCTATAAAAGAAGAGGAGGATAGTGATTTATCCGTTAATTCTTACGGTGGCGATGCCTTTTTAGGATTTGATATTTGTAATACTCTTAAAGATCATAAAGGTCTTGTTACTGTGACGATAACAGGAATGGCGGCAAGTGCTGCATCCGTTATTTGTATGGGTGCTGATAAAATACGAGCGCATGCAAATACCATGCTGATGGTCCACAACGCTCAAACATTTGTAGGTGGAGACGCTAAAAAACTTCGAAAGGCTGCTGATGATGTCGAAAAGGTTAGCCAAACAGATATGGATATTGTTTTAAGGCTATGGGCGGGCGCATTCGCAGGTCTTAGTGGTACTGGTCTTTATGAAGTATTCAATTATCGATGATGTGGACTTTTTTTGGATAATATAGAATTTTAATAGGCTCTGTAAAATGATGTTGTTGATTTATGAACTAAGGGCATGGTAGTTCTATAATACCTGCCCCTTGTTTAATGATCCTCCTTGTCTCCATTGATTGTACAATTCTACAAACTCTTCTGTTACTTGGGCTTTGGGCCGGACCAAAAAAACATACGTTTTGAAACGCCACAATCAATCGTGGTATTTTCTCGAAGAAATATATGAATAACTCAATAAAAAAAGTCGTAATTCATTATTTATAAATAATATTTTAATATTGACATTATTGTTTAATTTGGTAATATTTTATTGTTGTTCCATTTTTTTCTTTTATTAATTCGTTAATTTAGTTACTTATAAATATTATTATGTAGTTCTATTAATTAATTAATAATTAAATGGATAAAAAAACAAAAATTACTTTAGGTGGTTAAATGATGTATGAGAAGGTCATTAACGAAAAGTTAAATAAACTAAAAGAAAGTGGACAATATCGCAAATTTGTCATTCTTAATCGTATAAGTGGTCAATATCCCTTAGCCCAATTAAACGGTGATGAGAATGGAAAACCTGTAGTTGTATGGTGTAGTAATGATTATTTAGGAATGTCTCAGCACTCTGTAGTAACTGATGCAATGCAAGAAGCAATTAGAATGTTTGGGGCTGGATCAGGAGGGTCTCGTAATATTGGAGGAACTCATTATCAATATGCCCAGTTAGAAAAAACTCTTGCAGAATGGCATGGCAAAGAATCAGCTCTTGTTTTCCCCACAGGTTATGGTTCAAACGATGCAACACTACAATGCTTATTAAAACTTTTTCCAAATTGTATGGTGTTTTCAGATGAACGTAATCATGCTTCTATTATTAATGGAATTCTAAGCACTAAAGTTGAAAAATCTATATTTAAACATAATGATGTGGAACACTTAAAAGAATTACTAGAAAAGCAACCCCTTGATCGTCCAAAAATAATAGTATTTGAATCAGTTTACTCAATGGATGGGGATATTTCACCAATTGAAGACATTATAGCTCTTGCTAAAAAGTATAATGCTCTTACTTTTCTAGATGAAGTCCATGCAATTGGTATGTATGGACCTAGAGGTGCTGGGATTGCTGCAGAGCTTGGAATTGCTCACAAAGTAGATATCATTCAAGGTACAATGGCAAAAGCAATTGGTGTAATAGGTGGTTATATTACTGCTTCTGCTTCATTAATTGATGCTGTTCGTTCTTTTGCATCGGGATTCATTTTCACCACTTCCTTACCTCCAGCCGTTGTAGCTGCTTGTCATGCTAGCATTAAACATTTGATATCGTCGGATAAAGAGAGAATCTCTCTGCAAGAAAAGACAAATACTTTAAGGGATTTTCTTTCTAAAGCAGGTATTCCAATTATGGAATGCAGTGAAACGCATATTCTTCCAGTTTTGATTGGAGATGCAAAGAAATGTAAGGAAGCAGCTCAAAGATTACTTGAGGAACATCAGATATACCTACAACCTATTAATTCTCCTACAGTAGCTGTTGGGACAGAACGTTTTAGAGTTAATGTTACACCTAACCACTCTGAAGACCAGATATCCCAGTTAACAGCTGCTTTAAAAGAAGTGTTCACTTATTTTAATATTCCTTTTTCCAAAAAGTTAGATTTAGTAAACGTATGACAAACTTTATGTACATCTTTTGTTTATTAGTATGGGGGCTTAATTTTATTGCCGTTAAAATTCAAGGTACACCTGTGAGTTTAGAATTATCTTTATCATATCGTTTAAGTATGTCGGCCATCCTATTTTTCATTCTATTGTGTATTCTTAAACCAAAAGGAAAACCTATGAAAAAGGATGTTCCATTTATTATTGTGTTTGGAATATGTAATTTTGCCTTAAGCTATTTATGTCTTTATTACGCGACTATCTTAAGTTCAGCAGCTATGGTGACATTAATATTTTCATTGAAAGTTATTTTAACACCCATTGCTCTTCGTATTTTTTTAAAAGAACAATTACATTCACATATTTTAATAGGTGGGATAATTGGTGTACTAGGGGTTTGTATAGTTATATACCCAAGTTTAAATAATATTCATGGATTTAATGATATAAAAGGTATTCTAATAGCAGTACTTGGTACTATCCTTACTGCAATAGGTGATGCTAGCTCAGCTAGAAACGCGAAGAAGAAAGTAAACCCTATCTATGCAAATGTACTTGGATTTACAGCAGGAGGAATCCTTTTATGGGCAATTGTGTACATTAAAGGACAAGTGGTTAGTCTACCAACATCTATTTCATATTTATCTGCTCTGTTCTATTTAACTATATTTGCCTCCTTTGGAGCTTGGCTATTCTATCTAAAACTTGTAGAGAAAATAGGTGGAGCAAAAAGTGGATACATGGTTGCTCTTTTTCCAGCAATTGGAGGTATAGCTTCAGTAATGATTGGTGATTCAGATCCATCCATTTACTTGGCGGCTGGTTGTTTTTTCAGTTGTTTAGGTGCCGCTATTGCATTAGGATTAGGCAAGCGTTTTGGAAAGACAAACTTGAATGAAGAAAACTCGATTAGCAAATAAGGCTTTTTGCTGTAATACCTTATTATATTCCTAGTTCACGGTGAATCTTAAAAAAATGTTTGTCATTTTAGAAAAATAAAATTGAACAATCTAATTCTAAAAAGATTATTATGCCCACAGACAAATGAAATTTTACAATATACATTATTTTTTGGCGAGATTCTTTTAATAAAAATCGCTTTTCTTCGTAATAAAGCAGACCCCATTAAGTGGTCAGACTGTAGACAAACTCGATGAAAATCGAGTTATCTGCCCCGTAAATGTTAGACACCAAACTAATATTTACGGGGTGTTTTTTTTAATGCCTTGTACAATTTGAACGTTGATTGGAACGTAGTGCACTCGTTTCCACATCCGCCCTCATTGCTTCTAGCGGCATTTCTACCTCAATATTTTGCAGAAGTTTAACCCGGGTAATTTCACCAGCCGTAAATGATTGGTCATCGTCATCTGTTAAAACCGCATAATAAAATTCATTCACACCAGTTGATGCTTTATAACTTTTTTTCATTAATCACTACGATTTTTAAAAATAAGGCTATGTTAAATTTTATTGTTGTTTTATTAAAAGTTAAAAGGTATTAGAGAAAGTTATGTACTGTAGCAGAGGCAACGGCTGAAGCTGCATATTTCTTAGGTTCTATCCGTTCTTTTCGTTTAAATTATCCGTTCTTATCTTGAAGAAAATAAGAAGGTGCAAATAAAAAGATACTAACTGACGCTGCTCTTGCATTTTAGAAGCTATTGAAGATGCAGGATACACAGCTATGCTATTTACAGGGTAAATCCTTTCTTGAAAATCATTTAGATGAATCAAGATTGAAAAAGTATGCTTTGTGGATTGCTCGATACAATAGCACTTTGGGACGCAGTGCAGATATTTGGCAACATTCTGATACAGGAAAAGTAAATGGTATTAGTACTAAGGTGGATTTAAACTTAGCCTATAGGGATTTCACGGACACAGTAAATATTGTTAACCCAAATAATCCATCGGAGAATACATCAACAACTTATATTGTGAAAAAGAACGACTCACTTAGCTTTATTGCAAAAAAATATAATACAACCGTAAAATCTCTTGTTAGTCTTAACGGAATTAAAAACCCGGACAAAATTAATATCGGTATGAAACTGAAAGTCAATGGATCGGTTTCAATAACAAATAGTACCAAAAAGTATCACACTGTTAAAGGTGGCTATACCGTATCAGCTTTAGTTAAAAAATATGGAAGTTCCACATCTAAAACCTGGAATAGTATAAAAAACATCGATAAAATTTATGTCGGTCAAAAATTACGTGTGAAATAAGTAAAAGCCCTTACTCGATTTGAGTAGGGGTATTTTTATAGCGCTGTTTAAAGTACATTCAATTAACAGGTGCATATGATAATTTTATAAACTGTGTGAAGGGTTGAGAAAAATGTACTATGTTCCTTATATCCATACCTATCAATATCAAAATCCTTATTATGTTAATGTACCAATGTATAACTATGTAAGAAATCCTGATTATTGGTGTGTTAATAATGCTAACCAATTGGGTTTTTTACAATCATCAAACGGAAGAAATAATATTGAGGTAAAAGATTATGGTTCAAAACCATTTGTAGTGAATATCAATGAGGCTACGAAACAAAACAATACCTACCGTACCTCTTTATGGACAGGAAAACATTTGCAAGTTACATTGATGAGTCTTAAAGTTGGTGAAGATATTGGTTTAGAAATTCACCCCAACGTTGACCAGTTTTTACGTATTGAACAAGGTCAAGGGGTTGTTCAAATGGGGAATAGACAGGATAATTTAAACTTTGTAAGAAACGTCTATGATGATTATGCAATAATGATACCTGCTGGCACATGGCATAATGTAACCAATACAGGTAATACTCCTCTAAAACTTTATTCGATATATGCTCCTCCTAACCATCCATTTGGTACTGTTCATGTTACCAAAGCAGATGCATTGGCTTCGGAAGAAGGGCAACGGTTATGGCAATAGAACCACCCTTAAAAAAATCATCAAACCCTTCTCCTTAACTTGGAAGGGATTTTTTTCTGACTTTAATAGGAACGTTTGTTTGTGTATAATGGATGTAATGGAGGGATTTTTCTGATGGGGACAATTCGTGATAGATACATTCATCCTGTCACGAAAGAGTTACGTATTCAAAAGAAAGATAGTTCCTTTGAATATATTCATTTGGAGAAATAATTAGTGCAATCGTTAAGGATAATGAAAGCCCTTCTCTATATTGAGAGGGGCCTGCTTTTTGTTTTAAATAGGCCTAACCTTCTTTCCTAACTCATTAATATCATTGCCTTCGTTATAAACCACTTTCCAATCCGTTTTCCCATTCGGAACAATGGCGCTTCAAAGCCCATTTCATAAGTATTTGTCCAATCCAATACATTCTAAATTCATAAGATAAAGTAATGTTTATGAAAAGGAGGATCAAAGTTGGGCAAGGATAAAAAAGATAAAAAATGTAAAGATTGCGGACATAGAAAATGCAAGTGCGTTTATAAAAAATGTAAAGATTGCGGCTATAGAAAATGCAAATGCATTCATAAAAAATGTAAAGATTGCAGCTATAGAAAATGCAAGTGCATTCATAAAAAATGTAAAGATTGTGGGCACAGTACATGCAAATGTAAAGCTGAGGTAAAAGTGAAAGTAAATGTACCTGCAGGACCGGAACCAATAGGACCAGTTGTATGCAATAGTACATGTGGGAATCTTTTATTAAGCGATCAGGTTCCGAATTTAAAGATTTGGAAAGAGAGAATGTTGATGAAGACCACCGTAACAATCTCTGTATTTAATAGTGCCATGAGTGCTACATCGATTAAGATTCTCGTAATTTCAAATGTAGGATGTCCAGTTGAATTCACCGTTCCTCCTGGTAATACACTTTCGGCAACAGTTTATGATGCCGAATCGATTATTGCATTTCGGATAAATAAGGGGATAGCTGAAGGGAAATTTAACTTGGAAGTATGTTTTCCTGTTTTTTACGATAAAAAACATAAATAGAAAAATGTAATAGAATGCTGAAAAAAAAAAGTTACTGAAAACGTTAATTTTTTTACAACAATCAATAATTAAATCCAGTAGTTTAAAGTATTCCTCATAACTATGGAAACTGTCTTCCATTTCAGTTCTAGTTTGAACGGAATATAAATTCTATTAAAAATAACAATATTTTTTTACATGTTCCACTCATGACCGTTGCAAGATTACAAAATTTACATTCTATAATATGAATGGCTAATACAAGCTATTTAATATTAAACTGGAGGAATTCATAATGTGTGGATTAAATGGAGACGGAGGTTGTAGTCCTCCCGCGCAAATGTTCCAAGAAAGCATTTGTGGTAATTTTAATGGGCCTTTAGCAGCTGAGACAGTGTGGTCTGCACCAGCAGGCGCTTACTTTTCAGGAACTTTTGAAATTTTCAACTCAGCTTCCAGTACGACTACAGTAACTGCAACGGTTACTCCAGCTGGTGCTTTAAGTGCTACTCCTGGAAATTCTCACTCTGTATCAGTTAATCAGCCTACTGGTTTTGCTATTACAGCAGGGGCTGGAGCTAGTGGGAAGTTTTGTATTACCCTATTTAAGCGTGTTCTAGCGTAAAAATATCAATTGAAAGGAGAATCATATAATGTGTTTTAATGACAATTGTAGTCCTCAGGCACAAATATTTCAAGAAAGCATTAGTGGTAATTTTAATAACGCTACTGCTGCAGCTACTACAACAACAGTATGGTCTGCACCGGCTGGCGCTTATTTTTCAGGAACTTTTGAAATTTTCAACTCAGCTTCTAGTCCAGCAGCTACACCAGTAACTGCGACGATGACATCTACCCCAGCAGGCGCTTTAAGTGCTACTGCAGGAAATTCCGATACTCAGTCTGTTGATCAACCTACTGATTTTGCTATTACAGTACCAGCTGGAGCGAGTGGGAAATTTTGTATAAATCTATACAAACGTGTACTTGCTTAGTTTAGAGTTCAATATCCTAGAACTAGATGCATAGATTTTTTAGAGATTTGTATAAAACGTCAAAAAGGTATCATCATAATTTAGATACCTTTTTTTTATTTACAAATAGAAAAGACCTTTATAAATTCTCTTTTTTTATGTGACATAAAGTATATTACACTGCTGTCGAATAATAAAAAACGGTTATTGTATTTTCATGATTGGAAAAAGCATAGATATTTTCTCCAAAAGTTATATTCCCTAAATCTATCAGGTTATCATGACCATGGATGGAAATTCCGTTGTTCGAATTGACATCCGATCCACCTAAATAAAATGAGTTACCTTGTATCCATACTCTTTGGCCAGTGCCATTTACAAGTAAAGTACTTGTATTGGCTGAAAGTGTTATTGTTTGAATCTCTGCCATTATCTTCTCCACTCTTTCTTATAAAAAATAAGGATTCATAAAAAAAGTAAACTAAAATGAAAAGGTAGCTTTTAATTCTCTACCTTTTCGAATAAAGGAAAATAGATAGTTTTTTATTATACTGTTGTATAATAAAAAACTGTTACAGTGTTGCTATCATTGGAATAAGCATAGATGGTTTCACCAAAAGCTACATTCCCTAAGTCTACGACCTCATGACCACCTGAAAGAAAAATTCCATGGTCTGAATCGACATCGGATCCTCCTATAAAATACAAACCGCCTTGAAGTAACACTCTACGTCCGTCACCTTCGACAAGAACTGTTGCTGTATTAGCTGGAAGTGTTATTGTTTGAATTGTTGCCAATTTTAATCATTCCTTTCTTTAATACTTAATTCCCGTTATACCTTTAAAAGTATTAATGAGTTGTCTCCCAAAAACTAAAATCAATAGATATAACATTATTACCACCAGAATTGTTGAGTGTACGTATAACAAACGTTGTTCCAGGAGGCATAACAACGTCACCTTCATATTCAACTGCTACCATTCCTCCAGTAGCAAGTTGAATAAGATCTTGGAAAATAACGCCTCCTACTGTAGGATCAGCTGCCTGGTTTATGAATTTAGCTGTAGCGATACTTGTATTCGTTGAAGCAAAATTGGCGTTGACTGGCGTGAGAGGAGTTCCTCCTGCAAATGAACCATTACGATTAAGAGTAATAACTAAGTTTGAATTTGATGTTCCAGCTATTCTCCCCATATGAAGAATTTTACCTGATCCAACTGGGTTAGTAATCTGTAAAAAGAGTGAAGAGTTATTTGTGACTGATTGTCGTTGAGTCGTTAAAAAGAAATTGCGTCCACTCACGGCAGCTCTAGGTTGGGAGGCTTCTGTTACTACTGGGTCCTCAAAAGTGTTGATTACTTCCACTTCTTCAGGGCATATATTACAATTGCTCATTATCATCTCCCCTTCTTGAAAATTTAGGTAATTTACTTAATTAAGGTTAAAGGGAATCAATAGAAGACTACCGAAATTTTTTTAAAATACGGTACTCAATAGAGTATGTGAGCGTATTTAAAATGCTTGTTTTATTGTCCAACAATGAAAAATATTTAACTATTTTTCATAATTTGATGCAGGGGTTTATGTAGCAGTGAAAAAATAACGGATTCAAAAACAAGAAAAAGGTTCTTTCAAAGATCGTTCTTTTTGCACCATTCAGTACTATGTTGGGAATTGCATCAATAAATAATTAAAAAGAAGCGTTCATGCCAAGGTCTTCAATTTTTCCGGATTTTCCCTTATAGATGAAAAAGAATGAATGTATTTCAATGAAAAAATGACCACATTCTGACCACCAAATAAAAATTAAAAGTGCTTTAAAGCATTAGTATTACTGAGATAGTTGCTTTGAGTATATTCAGTTTGATGAGATAATTAGTGCAATCGTTGATGATAATGAAAGCCCTTCTCAAAATTGAGATAGGGCCTGTTTTTTGTTTTAATTAGGTCTAACCTTCTTAACTAACTCCGTAATATCAATATCATCATATACAACTTGATCAATACGAACGCTAGACCCCATATTCTTATTAATTTGTTGAATCCATTCATATGCAGCAATAGCAGATGTCCAATCTGGATCTTTCTTGAAATCTGAAATTAGAACCGAAAAAATTCCACTCTGAAAGAAATTAGTTCCCTTGGTGTGTAAGTATACTTTGATATTAATGTTCATTCTTACTACCTTAGAGAAGGATCATACCAACGTTCACCGATGATCATATTCTCACCTTTTCTTTTATAAGTGAATTTCGCTATATTTTTGCCTTCTAAATGAGAAGGTACTTCCCAGAAAACTGTTATCTCACTGATAGCGTCCTCTTTGGCGAGATTAGCTGCTAAATCCTCACTATACATTTCAATTAAATTTTTAGTCCTCTTTGCATTGTTCATAGCGTCCCATTTCAAATATGGTAAAACTATATAACTCCCATCATTTAGACCTAAGTTTTCGCTAACAGTTGTGTGGCTATAGTTTTTATCAATAATGCTGTTAACTGTTTCTTCTAGTTCTTCTTCCCTGGTTGATTCGGTCTGTGTCTTCCCATCAGTTGAAATAGAACTTTTTTCAACTACAGGATCATCTTCAATAGAAAACCCGAAAAAAATAAAAAATAAAACAAATGACCCAAGCGCATTAATCTTTTCTTAACTTTTCTCGTTTTTCTAAAAGCCTATATGACTGTGGCAATACCGTATGTAAAATAAGAAAATGCCCTTATACTTAATAGACACTTAAGTTAATTTTAATCAGTTTTTAATAAATTGCCCCCCCCATTTCTAATATAATAGAGACTAACATCATTTCTAATGAAAATAAGAGATGGAAATTGCTTTGTAACAATGACTACTTCCAAAAAGGAGATGAGTTCCTTTAAAGAAAACTTAGCATTATCTGAACAAACTGAAATGGTCCAACCTTCAAGTCGGTAAATGATAAGCAAAGAATCACAAGTCACCATATTTTTTGGAATCGTCAAGATTATGGCAACCACTGTGGGAGAAACAGCGCAGACTTCCTTTATGAATAACTTGGATTTGAATGGGAATCCTTATTTAGAGAGAGAAATAAAATTAAGTTGTGGGAAACCACTTTAATGAAAGGAAATTATATATGCAAGAAAACCAAAATGAAATGAAAATTTCACTTAACAAAGTGCCACAAGTGACGATTTTCTTTTGGATCATCAAAGTTTTGTGTACAACTGTTGGTGAAACATTTGCTGATTACATCAATTTCACCATTGGACTGGGTTTAACTCTTACTACCATTATTATGGGTGTTGCGTTTTTTATTGCATTGTTTGTTCAATTTAAAGCAAACAAATATGTTCCAGCCATTTACTGGGTAACGGTTGTTCTTATAAGCGTATTTGGAACACTGGTAACGGATAATTTGACAGATAATATGGGCGTACCACTTGAGGTTAGTACAGCTGTATTCTCGGTGTTACTAGGACTGACTTTTCTATTTTGGTATCTTAGTGAAAAAACACTATCGATCCACTCGATTTTTACTAGAAAAAGAGAAGTTTTCTACTGGCTTACGGTCCTTTTCACCTTTGCACTTGGAACAGCGGTCGGCGATTTATATTCGGAACAACTTGGTTTTGGTTATCTTAACACAGGAATAGGCGTTGTTATTATTATTGCTCTTGTGTTCTTAGCTTATAAATTTTTGAAACTTGACGGAGTATTAGCTTTCTGGATTGTGTATATTTTAACTCGTCCGCTTGGAGCGTCAATTGGAGATTACCTATCTCAACCAAAAGTAAATGGCGGATTAGGACTCGGTACAACCGTTACGAGTGTGATTTTTCTTATCGCTATTTTAGCAATCATCGTTTTCCTTGCCGTTTCAAAAATTGATACAAATGCTAAAAGTGATATGGCTGAAACAAACCAAAGTAATGCAAATAAGAAACATGTGCTAACACAAACGATTGTTGTACTCGTAATTTTCTTAGTTGTGGGTATAGGTGGTTATAACTGGCGCAGTAATAATATTGCATCACAAGGTGCTGCGGAGCAAGCTACATTAGCAGGTCAATTAAATGATTTTGTTAAAATTGAAAATGATATGCTAAACGCTGTAAATAAAAACGACTTTGCTTCAGCAAAAAAAGGCGCGGATAATTTGGAACATCAGTGGGATACACAAGAACCTAAGCTTCGAAAAATTGATAGCACTACATGGACAAAAATTGATGGAACAATTGACTCTGTGCTAGCAGCGGTTCGTTCTTCAAAACCTGATATTAATCAAAGCAAAACAGCACTTACTAATTCACTTAGTGTCTTAAAAGGTGCAAATAAAGCAACATCAAAGTCTGGTGCCTCACAAACTACATTATCTGGACAGTTAAACGATTTTGCAAAAATCGAAAATGATATACGAAACGCTGTAAACAAAAATGACTTTGCTTCAGCGAAACAAGGGGCAGATGAATTAGAACATCAATGGGACACACAGGAACCTAAGCTTCGAAAAATCGATGGCGCTACATGGACAAAAATTGATGGAACAATTGATGTTGTATTAGCAGCAGTTCGTTCATCGAACCCTGATGTAAACAAGTGTAAAACAGCACTTAACAATTCACTTAGTACCATAAACGCAGTAAATAAATAATAATCTTAGGAATCGCCAATCGCGGTTCCTTTTTAAATAGAACCTTTATTAAACTTAACTGCCCCGATAGTACAACAAGAAAATAAAATTGTAAGATCCATGGCCAGGTAAAACCTTATCTGCGATTAATTAAGATTGTCCATAAAATCAGCATCAAAGTAAAGATCGTTCATAAGCTTATTCACAATACCGTTGAAGTAAGCAAATGGTCCTTTACGCATATTCACTCCGCTTTTCACCTTCATCACACATTCCTTGAATGCTTTGGTGCCGATTTCTATTTCCTGTGCCCTTGTGAATGCTCTTTTGTTAGTGGAATAATCAACCACTCTATTACACTGTTTAATTACCTTCCAAAATTCCTGTATAGTTTCAGCTTTTTCGTAGAATGAACTTACTAGATTATTAAATGGACCTGGAACCCAATGAGCAACAAAATTTGCTTGTTTTAAAGGATTTTCGGAGTATCTTTTTTTCTTTTCATGGGTACTTGGCGGATCATGCCGAGGTCTACAAGTTGTACTGATTTTCCCTTATAGATGAAAAAGAATGAATGTATTTCAATGAAAAAATGACCACATTCTGACCACCAAATAAAAATAAAAAGGTGAAATAACCTAAAAGGAAGGTGTATACAGGTTATAGAAAACCTTATTAAATAAGCCTTTATGTATCTTTTTGAAAAAAAACGAAAGTCGAAGATATGTTCCGCACACAAGTTCACCCATGGGAACGCGAACATCAACAACTTATACTGTGAAAAAAGGCGACACACTTAGCTTGATTGCAAAAAATTATAATACAACCGTAAAATCTCTTGTTAGTCTTAGCAGAATTAAAAAACCGGACAAAATTAATATCGGTCTGAAACTTAAAGTCACTGGATCAGCTACCACTTCAACAACAAATGGTACTAAAAAATATTACACTGTTAAAGGTGGCGATACCGTATCAGCTTTAGCTACAAAATATGGAAGCTCCGCATCTCAAATTAAAACTTGGAATAGTTTAACAAACATCGATAAAATATGTCGGTCAAAAATTACGTGTGAAATCAGTAAGAGGGGCTGTCTCATATGTCCTTTTTAAAGTAAAATAAGCAAAATTGAAGAGGGGAAATGTTGTTAAATCAACGTTTCTGCCTTTCACTATTTATTCAATTCCTTAATTACAGCTTTGGGACAGACTCTTAAAACAGGATGTAACGGAAATCGGAAAATTCCAAAGAATATTAAATTATCAGTATAATCTCACAAAACCAACTAAATAATACATCAAAATTTCCGATACAATATTTACGTAATGCATTTTATAGAAAGGATGTTTTATAGAGACAAAAAAACCATTTAAAGGAAGGTTGGTCGTATGAAAAATAATAAAAAAAATTAGGAAGAAAAATTTTAGCTCTTGGTGCAATCGCATCTATTGGAGCGACATTTTCGACAGCCTCTCCAGAATTGGCAGGTGCTGCTCAACCTGATAAAATTCAACAAAATTCAACTAATGAAAAATTTATGGGTGAAGCAAAAGCAATAAAAGACTGGGCAACTCCTTTGACTGAAGCTTAAATAGTTTATGGAAAGCATTTAGATAGTCAGCGAGAATATGAATATTCGGTTGGAAGTAAATAAAATTTTAGTGATATTGAGTTTTATTATAATTCAGGATCGGCAGACGGTACACCTAACATTAGCAATGTAAGTGATCTATTAGTAGGAAAGACAACTTTAACCAACTACTTAGATGAAGAACAAACTTTATCTACAAATAGTTTCTCAAAAACTATTACAGATGTTACTACTTCTACTACACATGGATTTAAAGTAGGAGAAAAAACAACTGGAAAGATATCTATGCCAATAGGGGAATTATCGCAAGAAGTGTCTTTAGAATATAATTTTTCTCAAACAGGTAGTGAGACAAAACAGAAAGTTATACTTATACAGCTACCCCACAAAATATTAAAGTTAAGCCACATTCCTCTATAAAAGTAATTGTAATTTTGAAGAAAGTTAAGGCTTCAGGAAAAGTGAATCTCATGACTAAAATGTCAGGAATGGTTAATTCTTGGAATCACGTCTATGCCCCTTTACCTGGTGAAAAGTATGGAAAGGCTTATATGCATAGCGGTTCTATAGATAGTACAGTTAAGTATGCTAAAAATTTCGAAAAACTTCCAGACTTATCTGTAAACTCAGATAACACAATAAACTTAATCGGCAAAGGTACTTGAAGCAGAAGTAGGTACAGAATTCTCAGTAGATGTAAAGCCAATTGATAAAAAGGGAAGATACATAGATAAAGGTTACACATTTCAAGTTAAGCCAGAAGTTAAAAAAGCAGAAAAATAAGATGCTGTTCGAATTTTCTAGGAGAGTACCTATTTAATAGAAAGAAATTGCAAGTGGATTGTAATATATTGAAATAATTTTAAATAATAGGAAAAATAGGGTAATATGGGTTTTGTTGTCAAGATAAAAATAGGGGGTTTTTGGAATGATTTCAAAACTAGGTTTCTTATCAATTATGTTAGTAGTTTTAATGTTTAGTAGTACTGTTGCGTTTGCGGAAGAAGGAGAAAGTATTGGTTTAACAACTGAATCACCTGTTAATGAAGGCGGGGGAATTACTGTTTTTGGAACTAGTACTCCATCTTCCTCTCATAATTTAGTAAAGAGCGGAAGAATGACATTTTCCGGTTCTGCTCAAGGATCAAATTTATACACAAATAAGTATTTTACAGGGAAATCCCAAGTTAAGGTAAGTGTAAAGAATAACCATTCTTCGAAATTAACCTTAAAAATGTATAAAAACACAAGTATTTTTACTGTATGGTCTTATACTTTAAGTTCAGGATCGACATTAACTGCATTTCCATCTGATTTAGATAAAAATGGACTATACTACATTAAATTTGAAGCTCCAAGTAATTTTAGCGGATATGTAGAATAAATACATATTAAAAACCTGAAAGACTAGAAGTGTCTTTTGTTGATGCTTTTAGTCTTTTTACATCAAGCAAAATGGGGAGTATTCAAATGACTACTACACTACTTAAACTAATTGCATTAGTTTCTATGTTTATTGATCATACCGGGCAATTCATCCCTGATACTCCAGAATATTTTAGATGGATTGGCAGGTTGGCTATCCCAATTTTCATATATTGTGTTGTTTTAGGATACAAACATACATCTAACAGAAAGAAATACATGTTACGTTTGTATTTTTCAGGAGTTGGTATGGCCTTTATTAATTTAGGAATTAACATTGCCTATAGCCATACAGGGGTCATTATCACAAACAATTTCTTTGCAACTTTATTTGTAATTGTTCTAGTAATTTATTTATTGGATAAAAGACAGGTAAAACTATATGTGTACTTTATTTTATGGCAACTGATTAGTACTATCTTATGTGTACTTTTTTCAGAGATTATAGTGATTAATTTTCAAGCAGACCATTTATTTTATGGAGCAATATTAGGAAATATATTCTTTGTTGAGGGTGGTATTTTCTTTGTATTGCTGGGTATTCTACTTTATTTAAGTAGAAGTAAAGTAGGAATTACTATTGTATATATCATTTTTCATTTGATTATCTTTACTGCTTACGCTAAATGGGGAGTAGTCAAGGACGGTATTATAAATCATTTATTTCCGTTTAGTGATTACCAATGGATGATGATTTCTGCACTACCACTATTATTACTCTACAATGGGAAAAAAGGTACTGGATTAAAATATTTCTTTTATTTCTTCTATCCTATTCATATTATAATTCTTTTTTTGATCGGGATAAATCTCCGTTAAAATGTTTATAGATAAAATTTTAGCTAATTAGAAACTATTCTTTATTTTTAAGGAATTTTATAATTTAGGTCTTGAAAACGTATGATATTCACGTTTTGTTGTTGCTACCGATGGTGCGACCCCTTCTATAAGGATGAAGAAAAAGTAATTGAATGGATACTATAATATTATGGTGCTAATCCTCTAGGATACTTTTTAAGCTCAAAGCCTTTCTCGTGTGAGAGGGGCCTGTTTTTTGTTTTAATAGGTCTACCTTCTAACCAACTCAGTAATGTCATTGTCTTCGTTAAAAATCACTTGGTTTTATAAGGAAATCCATACTAGAACCCATTTCCCTATTGCTGGATCCATACATATGCAGCAACTGTGGATGTCCAATCAGGTTCTTTCTTGAAATCTGAATTTAGAATTGAGAAACTTCAACTCTTTAAGAAATTAGTTTCTTTGGTATGTAAGTATACTTTTATTATAATGTTCATAGTTTTATTCCTACATTCTGAGATATATTTGGAAGATGTTAATACTATTTTGGAAACTGGACCATTTCAATATAATCATCTGTAACAAACTCATAATTATGATAATCGAAATCTTCCCAGTTTATATCTTCAAATGAATTTCGAGTTAGTGTAATTTTTAGACATTTTTATCTGATGTGTTTCCTATTGAATCCTAATAGGGAGTTGCCAAAATAGAGCAGCTTCTTCTACGTCTCCATTTTCAAACAAACTTTGAAATACTTGATTGTTATCTTCTAATAATCCATTGGCTGTCATCTTAGCAGTGAGGTTTTCACTACCGGAAAGTGTAAGGATAACAATTTTATCGTCTTTAATATCGGTTCCCATATGCTCGTTGACCACTAAATTGAGGATTAAAGTCATTATCTTCGGTAGGGTGATTTGTTATGTCATCTTCTAAGCTAACTGAAGAGTTTCAACGATTTTCCCGTCTTTACCAGTCCCTACTGGAATACCTGCCTGAATATTCACTGTCCTTGACATTTCTTTCAACTGGGGAATTACTTTCATTAAAGGCTGTTTTTTTAATGAAGTAAATCTTTTTGTTTTTGGTTCAATTTTGTAATTGGTAACCAAATGAAAATATTTGTTTTTATGTGAATAAGTCGAAAATATATAAAGGTGAACAAAACCTTGTATATTTTCGACTTTATGCAAAAGTACCAGTTTATCATTTACAACTGTACTTGAACTTAGGCTCTGTCTGAATATAAAAAGCATTTCTTACTTGTGCACTCCAATTTGCAAAGGCTGATCTCCATTCAGGAGTGCTAAAGAATTGATCTACAGTTTGAGTTTCAGAATGCCAAACTATAAATAGGTTGAGTGGGGCAATTCCTCCTGCCCAAATTCCATTATTTGCGTCAGTATCTTCTTCCCTTACTAATAATAAGGGTAGACCAAATTGAAAAGCCATTGAAGGTTCTACTTGTGAATAAACTGATCCTTCCCAGAACGGAGTGGATGGTGGAAGAGGTCCCTCATTGACGCCAACTGTCTTAATTTGAAAACGACGGAGGTTTACTGCCAACATTCCATAGCTTGATGAAACTAACCGACGAATATCGGTTAAAATGGATTCGGGATAACTTTCGCTTAAAGGTAATGTACGTGGAAAAAGCAAAGCATTCTCAATCTCAAAAATTAGACGGTTTAGAAACTGTTGTTGGTTATCATTTAAATGAGTTGTCGTACTTAAAAATATGGGAATACGATAAGCACGGTCAATACACTCTTGGTGTGCCGATCCTATTTTTGCTTCATCTTTGCGTAAAAAGCTATGCTCATTTTTACTCACTTTCACTTCATCCTTGCGTGAAGAGCTATCCTTTTTTTTGCTCACTTTCACTTCATCCTTGCGTGAAGAGCTATCCTTATTTTTACTCACTTTCTCATCTCCTTTTTTTAATACTATTTAGAAAAGGAATAAGCTAGCTTGGACATAGTTGCCTTGATGGCAACCTTTTAGCCTTTAAGGCTAGTATTTTATCTTTTGGTTCTTTCTTTTTCCCTTTTGTTTTGATTCACCTCGAGATTTCACCTAATTTACCACGCTCTATTTGGATACATTTGGTGCCACTGTTGCCAAGTATTGTGAGGCTAATTATTTATTCTTCATAGTTTATGTATTTTAGTTTTTAAAGAGCTTATCTCTACTAAATATAGGCGGTTTGCTGTTTTACAAATCAATTCTGATGTAGACTCAGAAAGCTTTGACCTATAGAGTTATCCGAAATTAATGATTGAAGAAATTGGAAAAAAAGGGGGGGTTAAAAACCTTCTTCATATCGGGTGCTTAGTTCCATAGGTTGCACTAAAGAAGACCACAATAATAAGTGGTTTCTTTTTATTTGTTCAAAAACAACATTAATGTTTATCAAAGACTAACTTAAAAAATGAAGGGATGTTTTGAAATGGCAAATTTAAAACGTAACATGATCGAATTGGTAAAAGAAGTGAAGGAAGGTGAAATTGAAACGGTAAAGTATCTCACACCTGTAAGGATAATCCCTTCTCATTAGTGAAGGGATTGATTTGATATTTGTACCTTGTTTAAGGTAAAGGGAATTGATACTGATATTATTCGTGAAGACTTGCTGGAAGAGATGGAGTGAAACATAATGCCTTTCATGATGCTACGGTAATTAAGGACTATTATGAGGAAATAAATAATCGGAGCTTAAAAAAAGATGACCCCGGATTACATTGCCGAAGTCATCTTTTAGCAGCAGCCTTGAATCTTTAATTAAGCTGTGGATAACACCACGAGTTCCGCCACCGCCTATATTTTGGTTTAAATTTGCCCAATCTTAAATAATTCACCAGCATACGATAAAACCATGTTCTAAAAAACAAATGATTTTATGATAAGGAGTGGAATATTATGAGCAGGGACTCGAAAAGGGATTTATGCAGTGAGTTTGCAAGGATTCTTGACGGTGATGCAAGTTTAATGAATGGAGTATGTCTGGTTCAAAGATTTAGAGACATCCCCTTTAGAATACTTGGAAGGCGAACTAATTCACCGTTAGTAAACCCTCAATTTTTCAGCTTTGAGAATTTAGATAGTAAAGGAAATGCACTAAATCTAGGGGAAACAGTACTACTCCAAGAAGAGATAAATCCATTGTTAACAGAATTAAGAAAAAGGGATATTATTGTAACAGCAGTTCATAATCACTGGTTGTTTGAAAATCCTAGAGCCATGTATATGCATTTTGAATCAATCGAACCACCACTGGAATTTGCTCGGAAAATTCGAGAAGCATTCAAGGTCTTAAGAGATTAAGTTGAAAAAAATTTAATCAGTAGATGATATAAGTTAATGTCTTATGGAACGGGTGTTTCGGTCTATAAAGATTCAAAAGACCGTTTGAAGTGTACCCTTTGTAAAGGACATTTTTAAAAAAGCTAGGCAACTTGAAGGAGATGCTGTCTGTATTTTGCAGGGGGCATTCTTTTTAGGTTCCAATGCCCTCGATAATCGTTGTAATAGATCATATAACTTTTTACTGATGGAGGATTGAATGAATAATGCCTGGGCACTATAACTTTGAAAGGAGTGTGCTAATGAAAAAACAAAATCGCTCATCTGTTGAACCTACAATTGCAGAAGGAATTAATACAGAAGATGAATTGAAAAGAGATGCTACTAAAGAAGAGATTGACAAAGGCGATTACACGGAAGTAACTACTTTGTCTTTTGATGAGAACGATCCTAGTTAAACACCGTTTCCCGCGGTGTTTTTATTTTGGGTAAGAAAGGTGAGTTCATAAAGAGTCGAAGAGTTAGGACTTTAGATTTATTTAACCAGGCCTCTAAATTAATGTTACTTTCATGGCAAATCCTATGTTTAGTCAGCCAAGGAGCCCATATGCTGAAGAACTGTTCGACACAATTATGGATGAATATTGGATCTGTTATTGGATGAACCCGTTATTGATATCAGTTATATGGTCAATTACTTTTGTGAAATGAGAGAGAAATACGGGCTAAATACTATTGTTGGAGATACGTTCCGTCTGGATATTGTAAAACAAGCATTAGAAGAAGCGGGGTTCAAAGTTTTATATATACAAAACCCTCATGCAATCTATGCAAAACTTGCTCCTAGAATTGAAATCCAGTTTGCCTAAAAACGTATTATTTTTGGAGATAATCCATGAGGTGAACACAAATAACATTGTTGTAAAAGTTAAAAATGATGGAAGTAAAGACTTTGTCAAAAAAGATGAAGTTAGAAGAAAGACAGATGGATTTTCAGCTTTTGTCTGCGCTCTGTGGCAAGCTGATCAAATACTAGTTGATGATGTGGACTTTTTAGTGTTTGATATAGAATATTAATAGGCTCTGTAAAAGGATGATGTTGATTATCTTGTTGAACTTTCGGGGTAGGTTAGTTGCATAATGGATCTGGAAAACTAAAGAAATTATACTCTTAAACATAAACAACGAATTTATCGGAGGAGAAATATGGAATTATTTGTTGGGATAGCTCTTATACTTATTGTATTTTTTTCTTCAAGTATTATTGAAAAAAGATTAAAGAATATAGAAAAACAAAACAATCGTGTAATAGAAATTTTAGAAGAAATTAGAGATAAGAAATAAATGTTCTTTAACTAACAGTTTTCTCTTATGGCACAAACGGGGCAGGTTAGTGGAAGAAGGAAATTCCAATCTCTGAATTTTTCTTCATAGTATTAACTCTCAATTCATACAATTTATAATCTTTAAAATTATGTAATGGGAGTGGAATACATGGGATCTAGAGAGTTAACAGGACGAGTAATTTTCAAAGGAGACCCTGGCTATAAAGAAGCCATTAAGAATTGGAACCCTTATGTTGATACTTTGCCTCTTGTCTTTGTTTTTGCACAAAATACCCTCGATGTAAGTAATGCCATTAAATGGGCTCGTAAGAATAATGTACCCGTGCGTGTTAGAAGTGGTCGACATGCTCTTGATAAGAACCTCTCAGTAGTAAAGGGAGGAATTGTTATTGATGTAAGTGACATGCAAAAAGTTCACTTAAATAAAAAAAAGGCAATTGCAACCGTCCAAACAGGAATTCACGTAGGCCCGCTTGTAAAAGGATTAGCTCGAAAAGGTTTTATGGCTCCGTTTGGAGACAGTCCAACCGTTGGCATCGGAGGAATTACGATGGGCGGTGGATTTGGAGTGCTCTCACGATCGATTGGTCTTATAAGTGATAACCTCCTCGCACTGAAAACGGTGGATGCAAAAGGCAGGATTATTCAAGCAAATAAGGACTTAAATAAGGATTTATTTTGGGCTTCTAGAGGCGGAGGAGGAGGTAATTTTGGATATAATACCGAATACACGTTTAAAGTTCGTCGTGCCCCTAAAACTGCAACCGTCTTCAATATCATTTGGCCGTGGGAACAATTGGAAACGGTATTTAAAGCTTGGCAAAAATGGGCGCCGTTTGTTGACGAACGATTAGGGTGCATACTTGAGATTTTTAGCAAATTAAATGGTTTGTGTCATGCAGAAGGAATTTTCCAGGGTTCAAAAAATGAGCTGATTAAATTATTGGAACCTTTAACAAATGTTGGAACCCCAACACAAATAGTTATAGAAACATTATCCTATCCAGACGCTATAGATTTCTTAGACCCTGACGAACCAATCCCTGGTAGATCTGATCAGAATGTTAAATTCTCCTCGGCTTGGGGACTTAATCTTTGGACGGAAAGACCCATTTTCATCATGAGACAATTTTTGGAAGAAGCCACTGGGACAGAATCCAGTTTCTTTTTTATAAATTGGGGTGGTGCTTTAAGCAGGGTACCTAGCAACAAAACAGCCTTCTTTTGGCGTGATCCATTGTTTTATGTGGAATGGACTGCTAGTTGGGAAAATAAATCACAAGAAGCTATGAATCTTGCATCAGTTGAAAGAGTACGTCAGCTGATAAAACCATATGTAACCGGTTCATATGTTAATGTTCCAGACCAAAATATTGAAAATTTTGGAGAAGCATATTACGGCTCAAACTTTGCAAGGCTTCAAAAAGTAAAGGCAAAATATGATCCCAAAAATTTATTTCATTTTCCACAGAGCATACCACCGTCTTTTTAAATAGTTTATTCGTTGTGTAAAACAAGATAAAATCCCTGCGTCTTGAGCTGCACCTCATTTGTTAGACCCATCTAACAAATGAGGTGCAGTTTTTGTTCTCTTTTTATTCGAAAATCAGCATTTATGGATTAACAAAGCCTTTTTAAAAAGGAGGTGAGATATTGGGAAAGGTGAAATTAAAAGGCATGAGCCCAGTAGATTACCGGGTTCATGCCCTCCATAATAGTGGGTATGGAACCTACAGGACATTACTGGATTAACCTATCAAAATGGCTGGTTAAACACGAGGTATTTAATAAAGAGAATCGTGACAATACTCAATCAAAAAGTGCCAGGGACGGCGTGGAGATGTGCATCAAGTTGGCAAATGTGGAGTGAAAACTGACTCCTTTATTTAACTATGCCTTCACGAAGCCAAAAAGATCTTATCGCATTTCAAATACCCGGAAATCCAATTACAAGGGTTATGAAATCCTGCGAACAAGTGAGCATTCGAGAGATATTTGTATCAAATTGACGGAGTTTAATATGATCTTGAAATCTCATATTAATATAGGGGGTTTTTGTGAAAATAAACAGATTAAATGGAAAAAAGTTGATTTTAAATCATATTGTGGGTTAATAGGTATATGAGCTGCTTTCGAGGGGATGAAGCGGTGCATCAGTTTACTGTATGGTATTTTTTTGTACTCTTCCTATTTTAATTATAGCATATAAAAAATGGATAATATAGACTATTTATTCCCATTTACTACTGGTAAAATCAATAGAACATTAATGGTTAGGAGAGATGTAGAATGAGTTCTTTGGCTCTCGGTTTTCAGGAAATAGAAAAAACACAGCTTTTGCTCGTTGGCGGAAAAGGGTTAAATTTAGGGGAATTGTCAAAAATTGAAGGAATACAAGTACCAGAAGGATTTTGTGTTACAACAGTGGGATATCAAGAAGCCATCGAACAAAACAAAACGTATCATGCTTTGTTGGATCGACTCACAATGTTAAAAGTAGAAGAACGAGAGCAAATTGGTGAAATCAGCAGGAGGATTCGACAAATCATTATGGAAGTAGAAATTCCTTCCGATGTTGTGAAAGCAGTTACTCACTATCTCTCCCAGTTTGGCGAGGAACATGCTTATGCAGTGCGTTCTAGTGCGACTGCTGAAGATCTACCACATGCCTCTTTTGCCGGTCAACAAGACACCTATTTAAATATTATCGGCGTCGATGCCATCATGCAGCATATTAGCAAATGTTGGGCGTCCCTGTTTACGGATCGTGCGGTAATCTACCGTATGCAAAATGGATTTGACCACAGTCAAGTTTATTTATCCGTTATCGTTCAAAGGATGGTTTTCCCACAGGCTTCAGGGATTTTATTTACCGCTGATCCGATTACTTCTAACCGAAAGCTGCTATCGATCGATGCCAGTTTTGGACTTGGAGAAGCACTGGTCTCTGGCTTGGTATCTGCCGATTGTTATAAAGTACAGGAAGATGAAATCGTCGATAAGAGGATCGCAACCAAAAAGTTGGCTATCTATGGACTAAAAAAAGGCGGAACGGAGACCCAGCAGATCGATCCCGATCAGCAAAAGACGCAAACACTTACTGAACAACAAATTTTACAACTGGCACGCATCGGAAGACAGATCGAAGCTTATTTTGGTTGCCCGCAAGATATCGAATGGGGTTTGGTTAATGATACATTTTATATTGTCCAGAGTCGGCCAATCACTACTTTATACCCGATCCCTGAAGCGAATGATCAAGAAAATCACGTTTACGTATCTGTCGGTCATCAACAAATGATGACCGATCCCATGAATCCACTGGGATTGTCTTTTTTCCTGTTAACGACTAATGCACCCATGCGTAAAGCTGGTGGAAGGTTGTTTGTTGATGTCACACATATGCTGGCTTCACCTGGCAGCAGAAAAATGTTATTAGATGGCATGGGACAACACGATCCGCTCATGAAAGACGCACTCATTTCCATAATAGAGCGAGGAGATTTCATAAAATCTTTACCAAATGATAGGCAAGAACAGAGTTCCGGTAAAAGCAATAAAGGGGTGTCGTCTGCGGATTCTAGGGGACAAATCGAAAACGACCCGACCATCGTTTCTGATTTGATTAAGAGCAATCAAACATCGATAGAAGAGTTAAAACAAAACATCCAAACGAAATCAGGATCAGATTTATTTGATTTTATTCTGGAAGATATCCAAGAATTAAAGAAGATTTTATTTGACCCACAAAGTTCAGCTGTGTTTATGGCTGCTATGGATGCTTCATCATGGATCAATGAAAAAATGAACGAGTGGTTAGGTGAAAAAAACGCAGCAGATACGCTTTCTCAGTCTGTGCCAAACAATATTACTTCGGAAATGGGTCTGGCGCTATTGGATGTCGCAGATGTGATTCGTCCTTATCCAGAAGTAATTGATTATTTACAACATGTAAAAGATGATAACTTTTTGGATGAACTGGTTAAGTTTGATGGTGGACAGGAAACCCAAGACGCTATCCATGATTATCTCAGCAAATACGGAATGCGATGTACCGGAGAAATCGATATTACTAAAACTCGTTGGAGCGAAAAACCAACTACACTTGTCCCTGTGATTCTTGGTAATATCAAAAACTTTGAGCCTAATGCCAGCAATCAGAAATTTGAGCAAGGGCAACAGGAAGCTTTGAAAAAAGAACAAGAGTTATTAGATCGATTGAAACAACTACCGGATGGTAAACGAAAAGCCGAAGAGACCAAACGAATGATCAGCCTAATCCGGAATTTCATCGGTTATCGAGAATATCCAAAATACGGCATGGTTAATCGCTACTTCGTTTATAAGCAGGCTTTGATGAAAGAAGCCGAACAGCTCGTACAAGCCAAAGTCATTCGTGAAAAAGAAGATATATACTACCTCACTTTTGAAGAACTTCATGAAGTCATACGCACAAATAAATTGAATTACCAGATCATCAGCAAACGAAGAGAAGAGTACAAATTCTATGAAAAACTAACTCCACCACGTGTTATCACGTCTAATGGTGAAATCATTGTAGGTGAGTACAAACGAGAAAATCTCCCAGCCGAAGCTATAGTAGGTCTGCCTGTTTCTTCCGGAGTTATTGAGGGACGTGCGCGTGTCATCTTAAACATGGAAGATGCTGATCTAGAAGAGGGAGATATATTGGTCACCTCCTTTACTGACCCTAGCTGGACACCATTATTTGTATCCATAAAGGGCTTAGTCACCGAAGTTGGTGGACTGATGACCCATGGAGCAGTTATCGCACGTGAATATGGCTTACCAGCGGTTGTAGGGGTGGAAAATGCCACCAAGATAATAAGAGACGGGCAACGAATTCGCGTGCATGGAACAGAAGGGTATATCGAAATAATATAAGTGGTGAATACTTCCATATTTAATCAGTAGCACCGCACCAGTGGTTACCAGAGTGGTGACTTACAATCTTACCATTGGGACCAAAAGTTGAAGCCAACTTTATCGGTGGTGCATACTTACAAATGATAGTTACCGATCCAACGCCACTCGAAACATCAATATGGCCGATTTTCCAAATGTGGAGATTGGCTTTTTATATATAATTTTGTGAACGCTATAATTTAAACTAAATGGAGTGTTAGTTCCATAGGGCATAAAGGAAGACCACAATAAGTGGTTTCTTTTATTTGTTCAAAAATCAACATTTCTCTAGTCTTATTTAGGAAAGGAATTTTTTTCTGTCTCTTATGAGATTCTGATGAGTACAATTCGTGATAGAGGGCTGGTTAAATGGCAAGCAGCATTAATTATGCCAGAACTATATGACTCGTGAATTACTCAAAAAAGGATTTATCTAACCTGTGAAAGGGTGAAGGCTTATGAACGGACAAAGATATAAAGCTTTCTGTCCATCCTGTACATTTACAGTGTTTTCAGGAAACACTTAGCCTAAATAATTATAAAGTCAAATGTACGTGTGGGTGTCATTTTGTTTTAGATATTAACTTTACAGAAAGGATTAAAAATATGGTCTTACGTTAAAGAGCCGAACTTGAAAAAGATTTTTATAAGAATGAACTGTTTGAAAATGGGATATTTCAAAACGTCCCAAGGAAAGCAACTCTGAGAACTCGTTTTATGACCTTGAGTGCATTTACCATAGAGAAAAAAAGCGAAGTTGATATATGACCAACCAATCAAAAGGAACGCCACTTGAGTATATCTTATCTACTCGCCTTGATGCTTCTTGGAAATTAGACGGAACCAAATTATCTGGACTAAAACCGCAATAACTACACCTACTAGAGTATCCGTCATTCTATCTATGGCATAATGTTTCGTTTGGTGTTCAAGTACAAAAACAAATAATATCGTGAGTGCGACTTGATGAATTACTGTTTTGTCAAATTTTAACCACTTCGTGATAAAACATCCTAAAAGAATTAATAGTCCTAAACTCCATCCATTTATACTCATATGTCTTGCAATGAGCACAATGACGGAAATACCAATCATGGTTCCAATTACACGTTGTATGGATCGTTGGACCGTTTTGTCCATTGTTGATTGAAGGCATAGGATGACCGTGAGTGGAGCTAGGTAAGGATGAGCGGAACCCAATAGTTTTGATAATTCCCAGGACAGTGCTGAACCTATTGCCATTTTCCATATTAGTATTGAAAAGTTCTTATTTGGCACTTCGTGTTTTTTTGTTTTCATATTTACCTCGGGATAATACTCTACTTTTTTATAGAATCCTTCTTATGGTGAATTTCTATGTATATGGATTAATTGTTTTTCTATGTAGTTGAATAAGTAAGGAACTATTGATTATGTTGCTACACAGTTCGTTGATGAAGAACAGGAGGTATAGAAGTTGAGATGCATGGGGAATGAAAGGCTTGTGACGGTGGATTTTTTATCCAGCAATTATAGATGGAAATAAGGTTTGTTCATCATACGCTGCTGAAGAGGAGCAGCAAAGGTTTTAGTTGAAGATGATGAATGAAATGCTGTTAGAAAGCATGTCTAATACTAATGCTATAGTGAGTTAAAATATTAGATATTGCCCAAATGAATTAATTGACAATGAAGAAAATGGAGTTTTAGTTCAATATAGGATTGCAAGCAGAAACGATGATATCTATGTTCAATCACCCGAATACAACCCTAGCGATGGGAACAGCTGGTTTAAAAAAGGTAGTAAAGGAAATTCAACAAGAAATTTATGAAGATTCTTGGGAGGTTTTGTCAGGTCAGCACTTGAAAATCGTCAATTGAAAATTAAAAACCTGCAATTAGTCAAAAGGATTGATACCGAAATTATAAAAAAACAGTCAAGTTCATTCTGAACTGACCCAGGATTCGAATGGCGGGTCTTTTGGTTTATAAGTTCCATAGGGGTGCACTAAAAAAGACCACAATAATGAACTGCACCCCAATTGTTAGGCACCATCGCGGTAAAAAACCGGCTAGCTATCAATTGCTTCGTACGAGCTCTATGCCAATAGCTGAATGTGGACTTATTTTTCATGCTGAAGATCAGCTGCCCTTCAAATATCAAGATCAATGGTTCTCCGTATGGGTAGGGTCTGAACTTCCATCTAATAGAGCAGGATCTATAATGATTCTTGGGTAAATGGCTTCTTTTTTCAAATTGATATGCTTTGATAAAGCGTGATCCAAATGATACATTACCTTCGCTTTCATTTTTCCCCTCGTTTTGAGCAACAAAGTTTTCAATAGTTTTTAAAGCTTTTAGAAGGTCTTCAAAATATTTGGATCTTCTTTGCTTTTTGCAACTAAATTACTAAATCCTTAGATATCTAAAAAGGCACTCAAACAATTCGTATATTGTAGTTGCTGCTCATTTAGGTATCCTTTCTCCATAGAAATCTCCTCGTTTTTCATAAAATTTCATGGGTTGGGAATATATTGTTATCCCCTTTATAAGTATAATCTCAACAACTTGTTACATCTCTTCCTCAATCCTGTATTTAAATAATTTCTCATTGTAAACAAAAAGAACCTTCTCTTGGGAGTTTACATAAGCTAAATCAAATAAAGAATTGAGGGGGAATTACTAAAAATGTATGGTTTAATAAATGATGATATAAATGTAAATGATTTAAGAAGAATTGGTTTTGGTGGAGGGCACTTTGGAGGTTTTGGGAGACCATTTGGATTTGGAAGACCGTTTGGATTTGGAAGGCCATTTGGTTTTGGAAGACCGTTTGGTTTTGGCTTTCCTTTTCTAGGAGGGCTTGCTGCAGGAGCGTTGCTTGCAGGGCCATATTATGGTGGCTATGGATATGGTGGCTATGGGTATGATGGCTATGGATATCCAGGATATGCTCCATACCTATCCCCATATTCATACTACCCTTATTGAGAAAAGAAGTTAGTGGCTAAGAGCAAATATGAGAGAGCGGATATGAAATTGTACAGATACTTCTAATTTTAAAGCCCTTATCTTTAAAGTGGGGCTTAATTTTTATTAAAAAGGTAAACATTTCCTTGACCCGGAGAAACAATTTTTGCCCATGAAGCAAAGTCTTCATATTCATGATCTGGATTTTGCGTAAATAGATTATAAGCAATACGCAAAGTTAATTGATCCTTCTCGGCTAAATGTTCAACAACTTTGTAATCATCAGGATAATTTTGGAATCCGCCACCTGCGTCAATGGCACTTGTAATACCTAATCTATTTAATTCGCGCATAAAATGGCGAGTAGAGTTAATCTGGTCGTCAATATTAAGTACTGGAGCTCTACCCAAACTTGAATATAGAATAGAAGCGTTAGGATTGGCAATTAAAAGACCCGTTGGATTACCTCGTTTATCTCGCTGAATTAAACAGCCCGGAGGATCTGGGGTATCTTTTGTGTATCCCAATGCACGCAACCCTGCACGATTTACAAGTGCTCTATCATAAAGATGTAGCACAAAGACAGGTGTGTCTTCAGAAACAGCATTAATCTCTTCCAAAGTTGGCATCCGTCTTTCTTTAAATTGAAATTCAGACCAACCTCCAACTACTCTTACCCACTGGGGAGCAGGTGTACGCCTTGCCTGCTCTCTAAGCATTTCCAGAGCAATAGCAAGTGATGGCACACCTTCCCAGCGCAATTCCATATTATAATGAAGACCGCCACGAATAACGTGTATATGAGAGTCATTCAAGCCCGGAATAGCTCTCTTTCTTTTAAGGTCTATTTTTTTGGTATTTTCTGTGGCACTATCAAGAAGCTCATCTCCACCTACTGCAGTGATTAAACCATCAGTTATGGCGATAGCCGATACCTCAGGTTGAGATGGGTCAAGGGTAGTGATTTTTCCGTTATATAAGATCATATCCGGTAAATTCATGTTCACACCTCGTCTACTTCCTATTATTCTGTAACCATGGATGAAATATTTTACCGAGAATCGGCATTACTACCCATGATAGCAAGGACACTATACATACTGAAACAAAAAAAGCTGACATAATAGGAATCATATTTTTTATAAAAGGTCCTACCACTTTAGGAACCAACATGCTAAGAGGCCATACACCAAGAACGGTAACAATGGACATTTTCCATTGTTGCGGTGGAACTGGCATTTTCGGAGTAACAAACCAATAAGCCAAACTGCTTTCAGTTTTGTACGTTGGATTAGTAGCTTGAAATAGTTCTGCCTTTTTTAACAAATCTCGACGAATATCTGATTCTTGCCAAGCACGAAGATGCTCATAAATATCAAAGCGAAAAACAACAGTATACTCTCTGGATCCGTTATTGGGGACTATTAGATTTACGCCTAAATGCCCTGGAAATTTAGTAGCGGCAGCTTCGATTTCATGTCTCCACGTTTCAAACTGTTTTTCTCTACCTTCTTGAATTTCCCATGTAACAATCGTTGTTACTGGACCACCAGCATCCATAGTGTTCCCTGTATGAGTTTCTCCGACAATTACTCTTTCCTGATTCATATTTTCCTGCTTGGAGGCGCGCCATGTACCATAGTATATGCGTATTCCACACCTTGACCATAAGCACCAGTGTGTTCTTTTACAATTTCCATAACAGCATCATAAGTGTCTTTGCGTGCCCAGTCACGTTGGTATTCAAGTAAAACTTGAATTGCTGTCACTGGAATTGCTCCAGCTTGTTCTACACGACGCATAGCAGCGTTATGTGCTGTCAAACTAGTACCACCTGAAGCATCATCAACTGCATAAACTTCATAGCCAGCTTTAATTGCTTCAAGCACAGGGAATGCAAGGCAAACTTCAGTCCAAAGTGCTGCAAATATCAATTTTTTTCTATCTGTTGCTTTAACTGCCTCAACAAATTTTAAATCTTCCCAAGAGTTCATTGAACTACGTTCTATAATTTCATGGTTTGGAAATATGTCAAGAATTTGTGGCCAAAAATAACCAGAAAAGCTTTGTGTTTCAACTGTAGTAAGAATAGTAGGTACGTTAAAAGCTTTTGCTGATTTAGCAAGCAGCATAACGTTATTCATTAATGTTTGTCTGTCAATGCTTGCAACTCCAAAAGTCATTTGAGGCTGAAAATCGATCAAAATTAATGCACTGTTCTCCGGAGTTAACAATTCTAAATTACTCATATAAAACACTCCTTTTTTAAAATAAAGTTTTTTGAAACAATATTAATATTTATTTAAAGGCAATTATTAGTTTCAGCTGTAATCGTAAAAATAAAAGCCTTGCTATACTTCTTATTTAAAAAGTAGCGCTAATTAAATCAGCGCTACTTTTATGCTATCCACTTTTAAAAAAAGTGATTTATAGCTAAATAAATTTATGCATTTTGTTTACTAAGATCTCGCTGAGCTCCCATATAGCTTCCAATTACATTTTGATAGCCTGGAAGATTACTAGCAAGCAAATTGCCAAAACCTTCGACATCGTTGCGCCAATCGCGTTGTAGTTCGCATGCTACGCTAAACCAGTTCATAAGTTGCACGCCATTATGTGCCATACGCGTATTGGCAGCTTCTGCAACTTGTTTACTGAAAGTTCCTGAAGCATCAGTAACAGCAAATACTTCATACCCAGCTTTTATAGCGGAAAGTGCCGGGAAAGCAACGCAAACATCCGTAACTACGCCCGCGATAATAAGTTGTTTTTTTCCAGTTTTTTTGATTGCATTTACAAAATCATCATTATCCCATGCGTTAATTTGTCCAGGACGAGCTATTTTTGGTGCATCAGGAAAAAGATCAACCAATTCTTGCATTAGTGGTCCATTAGGTCCGTTTTCAAAGCTTGTTGTTAAAATAACTGGTAAATCAAAAAACTTAGCAGTGTGAGCAAGAGCCAAAACATTGTTCTTAAATTCATCAACACCATAATCACGAACTAGTCCAGCCATAAGGCCAGTTTGATGATCCACTAAAAGAACGACAGCATCATCTTTGGAAATACGAGAATAGAGATCAGACATTATGTATTCCTCCTAAAAATTAAGTAATCGAAGAAAGTTTAAATATTATAATAAATTCCTTCGTTTGTTACAATCGATTTATAACTAAACTGATTGTTAATATTAGTTTATCTATAAACTTATGACAAGTCAATAATTTCATTACAAGTCATAAAAAACCAATTGGATATTTTAAAAAAATGCTTCTATTTATCTAAAGCAGGAGTTTTATCTATCCAATTTATAAATTGTTGTAAATAACGCTGAAGATAACGTTTTGTCTTTTCGTCAGTAAGCACTTTCTGATCGGAATCAATCTTTTCATGTACTTGAGAAATCAGCACTTTTTGAAATGGAAGAACATGAACTTGCATAGTTTCTAGTATTTCTCTGATTTGCATCTGAGCATAAACAGTACCTAACCCCCCAGGAGTTGCTCCAATTAGGCCAACCGGTTTTCTGCTAAGAACAGCGGATTCCCGAGGTCTTGATGCCCAGTCCAATGCATTCTTTAATACGCCTGGAATTCCAGAATTGTACTCTGGACTTACAATAATGATACCGTCAACGTCTTGGATAGCAGATTTAAATGATGTCACTGTTTCTGGAACACTTATTTCTAAGTCTTCATTAAAAAAAGGTAGATTATTTATCTCGATCCAACGAAATTGATGGGAATCATCCATCTCTGTTAATGATTGAGCAATGATTCGATTATAAGAGTTTTTTCGTAAACTACCACAAATAAGGCCAATTGTCTTAGACATATATTTCCTCCCCTGTTAAAATCACCTCATCGTACCATAATATAGCAAAATGAAAAAAGTGGCTTTATGCCTAATCTCAAACTGTTTAATTTAATGAAGTGTTTATTACAAAAAATCTAGGATGTAAGGAATTCTCATTAGTTTTCTTATTATTGGCTAGTGTTTGCAGCTATGGCAAATAGACTATATCTATATTATTTTATTTTCCAATCACTTTATATTTCCAGCATACTAGTAACTATAAAAAAATTGGAGGGAGTGCAGAAATAGAAGAAAAGAAAGTCACCATAAATAGCTATCTGCTTCTCTGATTGAATAAAGGTGAATCTTCTTGCTATTTCAAATAGTAATCGCAAATTCAATATAGCTTCCTGGTGAAAACTTCAATAATGACAACCTTAACTATAACTATTTTCTCCTTCCGACCTATTTCATATGAATCATTGGAAATCATATATCATCAATATCACTTTTATATCAAAAATGTTGGGCGATACCCCTTTATTTAACCAAACTTAATAATGGATATAGTGAATAATTTTCAAGATTCTTTTTTTAATAAAATTAAAGATCAAATATTTATAGACAATAAAAAACTTCGCATAAAGGAAAAAACACCCTTAAAGTCGTATATACAATTATCGACAAATTGGCGATGCTTTTTTAAGGTTAGTGTCTAACCGGAATAAAAAGGGGAGTGAAAATAAAATGAGTAAAAAAACGATGGGTATTCACCACATTACTGCAATTGTTGGTCATCCTCAAGAGAATGTTGATTTCTATGCAGGTGTATTAGGTTTACGTTTAGTGAAAAAAACTGTCAATTTTGATGACCCAGGTACCTACCATCTTTATTTTGGTAATGAGGGTGGAAAACCAGGAACAATCATGACATTTTTTCCATGGGCAGGAGCTAGTCAAGGGAAAATTGGTGATGGTCAAGTAGGCGTTACATCTTATGTTGTTCCAAAAGGAGCTATAAAGTTCTGGAAAAAAAGACTGGAATCTTTCAATATTCCTTTTACTGTAAGGGAGCGCTTTAGCGAGGAATACTTGGAATTTGATGACCCACATGGGCTACACTTGGAAATTGTTGAAAGGGAAGAAGGCGAAGTAAATACATGGACCTTTGGCGGGGTGACATCTGAGGTAGCTATTAAAGGCTTTGGCGGTGCTACTTTATTATCGGCCTATCCTGACCAAACGGCTGTATTGTTAGAAAACATATTGGGACTAGAATTAATCGGCAAGGAAGGCGGCTTTGCACGTTACCGTTCTTCAGCAGAAATTGGCAATGTCATTGACTTAAAATTAACGCCAATTGGACGCGGGACAATGGGTGCTGGAACCGTACATCACATTGCATGGCGGGCAAAGGATGATCAAGACCAATTGGAATGGCAAAAATATGTTGAGGAAAACGGATATGAGGTAACTCCTGTACGAGATCGAAACTATTTTAATGCGATTTACTTTAAAGAACACGGGGAAATTCTCTTTGAGATTGCAACAGATCCTCCTGGATTTTCTCACGATGAATCTGAAGCGACGATGGGAGAAAAATTAATGTTGCCAGAGCAGTATGAACAGTTTAGAGAGCAGATTAAACAAAGTATTTTACCATTTGAGGTAAGAGAATTAAAGTTGTGAGCTGGTTAGCTGGTACAAATTATGCAAAATTAGGTGAGAGTTTTTCCATAGCGAGACTTAATTAATTTCTTAATCAAAGTAATGAAAAGAATGGGAATGGTGAGTTTGCAAAAAACAACAGGGATCCATCATATTACAGCAATGGTGAACGATGCCCAAAGAAGTATTGATTTTTATGCTGGCATACTGGGGTTAAGACTTGTAAAAAAGACGATAAACTTTGATCGTCCAGAGGTCTATCATCTTTATTTTGGAAATGAAACTGGTCAACCTGGGTCTGTTATAACTTTTTTTCCGTGGTCAAACCAGTTAAAAGGTCGAATTGGCACAGGACAGGTTGGAGTAACCAGTTTTATCATCCCAAATCAATCCATTGAATTTTGGGAAAATCGTTTGAAAAAATTTAGAATTAGGTTTATTCAATCCCTACGTTTTGGAGAAAAATATTTACAATTTCAAGATCCGGATGGTCTCGAAATTGAATTAGTGGAACGTAATGAAGGCCCAAAAAATAATTGGAGTTTTGGAGAAGTCGATTCAGAGGTCGCAATTAAAGGGTTTGGTGGGGCTATATTAATTTCAACTCAACCTAATAAAACTGCGGATGTGCTTGAAAACGTATTAGGGCTTGAATGTCTTGGGCAAGAAGCGAGCTTCCTTAGGTTTAAATCGGATGGTCAGTTTGGAAATACAATTGATATTAAGCTAACTCCTTCGGTTCGCGGGTTAAAAGGGGCCGGAACCGTTCACCATATCGCATGGAGGGCAAAGGATGACCAAGATCTTTTGAGATGGAGAACACTTCTTCAAGATAAGGAGTATTATCCGACTGAGATTCGTGATCGAAACTACTTCAATGCTGTGTATTTCCATGAACAAGGTGGTATTCTTTTTGAAATAGCGACCGATCCGCCAGGCTTTTCAGTTGATGAAGCTGTCGCTGAGCTTGGTAATAAACTGATGTTACCATCTTGGCTGGAGCCAAAACGAGAAGAATTAGAAGAAGCCTTACCTACTGTGGAAGTTCGTGTTCTGGAGGGAGACCAATCATGAAACATATATTTAATAAGGGTAAAGATTCAACGAAACCAACGTTATTATTACTGCATGGTACTGGCGGAAATGAATTAGATTTATTACCTATAGCGGGAAGAATTGATGACGGGGCATCAGTGCTAAGTGTCCGCGGAAATGTATTGGAAAATGGAATGCCTCGATTCTTCCGGAGATTAGCTGAAGGTGTATTCGATGAGGAAGATCTGATTTTCCGTACAAAAGAATTAAATGAGTTTCTTGATGAGTCTGCTGCAAAGTATAATTTTGATCGAGACAACATGATAGCTATTGGATACTCAAATGGAGCTAATATAGCTGCTAGTTTATTATTTCACTATCAAAATGCATTAAAGGGAGCCATTCTCCATCACCCGATGGTACCGAGAAAAGGAATTGTTCTTCCTGATTTGTCAGGAAAATCAGTCTTTATTGCTGCAGGTAAAAATGATCCTATATGTTCGCCGATGGAATCTACTGAACTTCAATCCTTATTTGAAAAGGCTAATGCAAAAATTGAAGTTCATTGGGAAAATAGTGGGCATCAATTGACTGTTGATGAAGTTGAAGCTGCGGCTTACTGGTATCGCAGGGCCTTTTAAAATTTGCAAGTGAAATCGACAAATAAGCCTTGATTTTAGGAACGGCTGTGATTCCTAATTCCCTTAATTGTAGATACCCCAATTGGAGTTGCTTAGAAATCACTTATTCGATTTTTCAGTTTTAATTTTTTTCAATGATTTACACACCTTGGTTTAAACAAATAAATTGTAATTAATATATTTTTTTCATAATTTTGCAATTTTAATAGTTGGGAATATAATAATCCCATAAACATTTTGTAAAAAAAGTATTTTAAATGTTTTGGATAAAGAGTTTTTTTGATCAGCTAAGCAAGAATATAGGGTTAATAAAGAAACTTCATGGGAGGAATTTTTATATGGCAAAATTTACTGTAGGTAATGAAAATCATGCTCCAATTGAACTTTATTATGAGGATCAGGGTTCAGGGAAACCCATTGTCTTAATACATGGTTGGCCTTTAAGTGGACGCTCTTGGGAATATCAGGTGCCAGCTCTTATTGAAGCAGGTTACAGAGTCATAACATATGATCGCCGAGGATTTGGAAAATCATCTCAGCCGTGGGAAGGATATGAATATGATACACTTGCTTCTGATTTACATAAACTGTTGGAACATTTAAATCTTCAAAATGCCACACTTGTTGGTTTTTCGATGGGTGGAGGTGAGGTAGCTCGGTACATTAGTTCGTATGGAACAGATCGTGTTGAAAAGGCTGTTTTTGCTGGAGCAGTTCCTCCTTATTTATACAAATCAGAGGATCATCCTGAAGGAGCATTAGATGATGCAACAATTGAAGAATTCAAAAGTGGCGTGATAAATGACCGCCTTGCATTTCTTGACAATTTTACAAAGGGATTTTTCGCGGCTGGTAATCAAACAGATTTAGTTAGTGAGCCATTCCGTTTATATAATCGGGATATTGCAGCTAGTGCCTCTCCTAAGGGAACGCTCGATTGTATAACGGCCTTTAGTAAGACAGATTTTAGAAAGGACTTGGAAAAGATCAATATTCCTACTCTTATTATTCACGGTGACTCTGATGCAACTGTACCTTTTGAGTTAAGTGGAAAACGTACATATGATTCCATTCCTGGTAGTAAACTCGCTCTAATAAAGGGTGGTCCGCATGGATTACACGCAACTCATCCAAAAGAATTTAATGAAGCGTTACTAACATTTTTAAAAGACTAATAAAGTAATGGTAGTTTTACTTAAATGAGAAAAGGCATTCATTGTTAATAATATCGTATGAATCAGGTGTTGAAGAACTCATTATCCGTATGCACTTTAGTTGAAAAAACAGCACAAAAGGATCTTCGTTTGGGGCTGTTGACAAATCCCCCTTTAAACAAAGAAAGATGAACATCTACTGAATGTAGTGTTTATCTTTTTTTTGTTTACTATATCTTGTGTCCGGTTATGAAATTCTTTAGTTTGTCAACAGTCCCGTTTGAAGATCCTTTTTCATTCCCATTTTCTCTTTAATTTTGATTAAATGAATAATCTTGTTTTTTCATTTTATAATTTACTCAATCTGATGTATTTTTATGGATTTGAAATAAAGTCTCGATGTTTTGTC
This sequence comes from Peribacillus sp. SIMBA_075, assembly GCF_046534585.1. Lineage (NCBI taxonomy): Bacteria > Bacillati > Bacillota > Bacilli > Caryophanales > Bacillaceae > Peribacillus > Peribacillus sp. SIMBA_075. Next base: position 40,804 of record NZ_JAWRYN010000020.1, read on the forward strand.
TCTATAAAAAAGTTCCCTTCCTTAGAAAAAATTAAGGGTACTTAAATAAAAATAAGTTTCCAAAAACGAAGGTTTTTCCGGTACTTTTCCCGGCAGACCTTCGGTTTTTTTATGCCAATATCTGAAAAAATCCCAATCGTAAATTAATAAAATTCCGTTCCACACTGGAAAGAACTGAACGAAAACGGAGAGTCCAACTGGGCCAAAAAGATGGGTTGGGACTTTTGATAAAGGTGTGTTCATGTAATTTCCTCTTTCTACCGCCGCCTCTTTAAAATCAGTCAGATGTTTTTTCCCTCCTCTTTCGGGAGGTAAGAATGTTCGGTTTTACTACATAAATATAAAAGAAGTAAATAAAAATAAAAAATGGGTTGCACACAACAGCTACTTTGTAATACTATATAGTAGTACTCGGTAATGCTAAGTAGTTTGTTAGGAGGATATATGAAAGATTTAACTGAAATGCTTAAAGGTGTTCTTGAAGGGGTGGTGCTTCAAAAGATCCATGCTGGAGAAACTTACGGCTATGAAATTACCAAGTATCTAAACGATTTAGGATTTGGCGATATTGTGGAAGGAACTGTCTACACCATTCTTGTTCGAATCGAGAAAAAAGGGCTCGTCGAGATTGAGAAGATAAAGTCAGAGCTTGGACTTGCGAGAAAATTTTACACGCTAAACGCTAAAGGAGAACAAGAGTTAAAGGAATTTTGGGAGCGTTGGACATTCTTAGAAGAAAAAATGAATGAAATAAAGGAGAAAAGAAATGTTAAAAAAAATGATGCAAGAAAAAAGAGAATATCGTGCCTATAAAAAACGAGTGAATAAATTACCAGAAGAATACAGAAAGGCGATGAAAGCAATTGAAAAATACATGTGGAATTTTGCAAAGGGATCAGGCATGTTTGAGATTTTAAAAAATATTTTAGAGATGTTTGAGAATAGTGCTACGGATGGCTTAAGCGTACGAAAAGTAGTTGGAGATGGTATTGCCGAATTTGCCGACTCATTATTAGCAGAATTTCCAGAAGAAACATGGATGGATAAAATGAAAAAAAAATTAAGGGATTCAATTGAGTAAAGGAGAGAGAGCCATGAATTCAACAGTCCTTAACATCAAAAATGTAAAAAAGAGCTTTAAAGGGAATGAGGTTTTAAAGGATGTCAATATCACTTTGAAGCAAGGTTCCGTATATGCCTTATTAGGGGCGAACGGTGCTGGGAAAAGTACCCTATTAAAAATTGTTACCGGGTTACTAAATAGTGATGGAGGGAAAGTGACAATCCAAGACATAGATGTCGCTAACAATCCGGTGTTGGCACAAAAGTTATTTAGCTTTAGTTCCCAGAATACCACTGTTGACGGAGTACTCACTGGATACGAAAACCTTTATTTAATTGCTAAATTACGACACGAACGCAACCCGAGAAAAGTTGCCGAAAGTTTGTTAGAAAAGTTTGATCTGACTGAAGCCAAAGATAAAGCTGTTTCAAATTATTCAGGAGGAATGTGTCGTCGTCTTGACTTAGCCATGAGTTTAGTTGGGAATCCAGATATCATTTTTCTGGATGAACCTACTACTGGATTGGATCCGAATAGCAGGCAGGAGCTTTGGAATACGATTAAAGAAATGAAGTACCAAGGGAAAACCATCTTTTTAACGACTCAATATTTAGAAGAAGCAGATTATTTAGCCGATCAAATAGGCTTTTTACGAGAAGGGAAAATTGTTGCCAGCGGGACCCCAGATGAAATGAAACGAATTGCTGGAGTAGATAAATTACTTCTTGTATTTAATCGAAATCAAGACGCCGAGAAAGCTTTAAAACTTTTGGAATCTTATTCTCCGATCAAAAATGCAGACTTTGAGATTTCCATAGATTTAGATAAAGAAATTCAAACGACATTGAAAGTATTGAATGCCCTAACAACTGAAAAAATTGACCTCAAAACCTTCAAAATGACTACTCCAACCCTTGATGATGTATTTATGACACTTTCGAAAGGATGAAAATTATGAATGTTTTTCAAAATTTAAGTGATACATTAACGCTTGCAGATCGGATCATTAAACATAATATACGTAGTATCGACACGCTTCTTACGGTTGTCGCGATGCCGGTTATGATGTTATTGGGTATGGTTTTCATATTCGGCGGTGCCATTCAAATTGCTGGGGTGTCTGAAGATGAGTATATTAATTATATTCTTCCCGGAATTCTGTTAATGACGATTGCTACAGGATCTGCTTACACCTCGTTACGGATAAATTTAGACAAAACCTCAGGGATGTTTGACAGATTTAAGTCAATGCCCATAGCCAAATCATCTGTACTGGGGGGGCAGGTAATAGCTTCAGTTATTTTTATGTTAGTTTCAATAATGGTCGTATTAATAGTAGGATTTATAGCTGGATTTAGAAGTGATGCAACATTTGCTGAATGGCTACTTGTGGCACTATTGATCACTCTCTTTTCGCTAACATTAACGTGGATTTCAGTGCCATTTGGATTGGCTGCTAAAGGTATTGAAGGAGCAAGTTCTTTTTCATATATCTTAATAATGCTGCTTTTTGTCAGTTCTGCATTTGTTCCTGTCGAAGGAATGCCGAAGATCATCCGAATCTTTGCGGAAAATCAACCAATGACACCGATTATTCAAACTATTAGAAATCTGTTAGACTCGCAGCCTGTTGGAAATGATCTGTGGGTGTCGTTCGGTTGGATGGTGTTAATAATATTAATTTCATATATTTTTGGATTGAAGGTTTATAGAAGAGTTTAAAGAGTTGTTGCTGTAAAAAAGTAGTTATCTATTATAATTATTTTGTATCAAAGCAGCAAAAGAATATTCTGGAGGAACAAATGATTTTAAGGAAGAAAAAATGAACCCTTTGCTAGCATATATAGCAAAGGGCTTTCAAATTTATTGATTTAGTATCTTCTTCTTCTTTTATCTTGGCTTCTCAAGAATAAAGAAAACGAGACAGTATAGACAGGCCGTCGAGAAATGCAATAAAGGGGGAATATCACTATTTTATCCCCCCTTATTAATGACCCCATATGTTATTAATCAACCTTTTATAATTAGTTTAAATTAACTACAAAAAAAGTATAGAAAATCCAATAAATTTAAAGGTATTTTTAATTTCATCACCATGTCAAGTGGTTAATTGTACCTAACATAAGATGTCATCCGGGTTTTAATAGTTTTTATAAAATTAAGATAATTCCAAATATTCATGTAAATTAACTTTTATTAATCTATAATGAAGTCGATGGAAAAAATTGGGGGGGTATCGTATTGAAGAAAAAGTTTATTGTTCCTGCAGTTCTATCGTCAGCGTTGTTGGTAGGTTCTATCCCAGCCGGTAATGTATTTGCGAAGCCGGTTGATTCGATGGTGGCTAGTAGTGTACAAGCTTCTAAGTGGAATGAGAAGGCAAACGTTCCTGTTTTTGTGAAGGAGCGATTTGCTGAGAAATTCTCTTCTAGCAACACTTCCAATGCACTAAATTATTTAAAGAAGAACGAAGGTAAAACCGGAATTAAAAATCCAGATAAAAACCTAAAAGTAAAAGATTCACAAAAAGATAAACTCGGTATGACCCACGTTCGCTTTAATCAATCAATAAATGGTGTGAACGTAGAAGGATCCGAAGTTATTGTTCATTTTAATAAGAATAATGAAGTCGTATCCGTCAACGGAAGAGTAAATCAGACGATTGCCGATGATGCGGTGGACACGACTGCCTCCTTAAGCAGTGATGCAGCACTTAAGCAGGCACTATCATCTGTCAATGCCCCTGAAGAGCTAACGTATGAGCCAACTTCTGAGCTTGTAGTCTATCCTTTTGAAGGAAAGAATCATACAGCTTATAAAGTGAATGTTAACTTCATGGGAGATGAGCCTGGCAACTGGTTTGTCTTTGTGGATGCAAACACGGGAGAAATCATCGATAAGTATAATGGTTTAATGCATGCTGATGAAATGAAAACACAAAAAGGTGCTGGAAAAGGGGTACATGGTGCTCACAGGGAATTACATATTACCCAAGTGAAGGAACCTAAATCTGGAACTCAGTTTGCGTTAGCTGATTACTCTCATAATGGTCTTGATGGAATACTTACGTATGATGCTAAAAATGATAATAGTTCCAGTAATGATACTCTATATGTGGGGAATTCTGCTGCATTTATCGGCGATTATGATCGGGCTCTTGTCGATGCACACTATAATTCGGAAAAGGTATATGATTATTACCTTAATGAGCATGGCCGAAATTCTCTTGATGGTGAAGGAATGGCCATCATTTCTAAGGTACACTATGGCAATAATTACAACAATGCATCCTGGAATGGGCGTTGGATGACCTATGGGGATGGTGACGGTGAGTACTTTATTTCACTATCAGCCGGTCTTGACGTTGCTGCCCACGAAATGACTCATGGCGTCATCACTCATACAGCAAATTTAGTTTACCGCAATCAATCTGGAGCACTAAACGAATCATTTGCTGACGTCTTTGGTGCACTTGTTGACGATGATGATTGGGAAATGGGTGAGGATATTATGGCACCAGCTGCTAAAGCTGACGGTGTAACGAGATTGCGCAGCTTAAGTAATCCCAACAGTGTTGTAGTAAGTAATGCGGAAAGAGCTGCATATGGCAGTGGAGTCTATCCGGCTCATATGGATGAATTTTATCACATGCCAACTTCGGTAGATGGCGGCGGTGTCCATGTTAATTCCTCGATTACAAACCACGCTGCATATTTGATTGGTCAAGAAATTGGAAGGCACAAGTTAGGACAAATCTACTATCGTTCAATAAGCGTTTATTTAACGCCAAATTCCGATTTTAGTGACGCTCGTAAGGCTATTGTTCAGTCTGCAATTGATATTTATGGTGAAGGCAGCAAGGAAGAGGCTGCAGCTGCTGCCGGATTTGATTCGGTGGGAATTTACTAAGTATATAATTGGATCCGCCCGCAGGAATCAATATTTTTAGCGGATTTTAGAAGGATATTGAAGTGCGTTTTATGTTCCCCCAGAATAAGAGTTTGGGGGGATTTTTTGTTATGGTCTCACCATCCCCCCATGTGTTGCCACATACACTCTGGACACATGGAGTGCTGTTCACTACTTGTAAGGAAAGATAAATAAGAGATGTAACAGTGATTAAAGAGCCTTTTGTAAGGCTCTTTAATTTTATTAAGTATAGAGGGTTTTAAATAGATTGAGGACTATGGAGAAAAGGTTATTACATGATGAATCACATTATATTGAAAATGGAGCCCGGTTTATGCTAATAGGTACTTTACTTTATAAGGGAGTTGCTTCGGCAGCGCTTTTTCTTTAAGGGCATGTTCACCTTTTCAAGGCAGCTAACAGGTGCTGTTCCTATTATAAAGTCAACCAGTAAAAAATTACTAGTTGACCTTTTTTTAATATGTATTATTTATTTAACTATTCTAGTTGGAGGATTAAGACCGAATTTTCCTCGTAGTATGCTACTGCTAAACCCTATAACTCCTCCAACAATTGCTGGGATAATCCATCCTAGTCCTACATCGTACATAGGAAGAATTTTATTAAAAAAATTATTAATGGATGAAAAGTGTATACCAGCTCGATTTAATCCATCAAATAAACTAATTATAAATGTTAAAATTAAGCTTCCTTGATACACTTCAGCTTTCCCTTTAATTAAAGAATGAAAAAATGTTAAGAAAATTAATACAATAGCTAATGGATAAATAGCTGTTAAGAGAGGAACAGAAACAGTAATTAACTGTGTTAGTCCAATATTAGCAACTATTGCACTAAAAATAGATAAACTAATAGCAATTGTTTTGTAAGGTACCTTTGGAAATAGTTTATGGAAGAATGAAGAACAAGATGTAACAAGTCCTACGCTTGTTGTTAAACAAGCTACTGTAATCATTAATCCTAATAATATCCCGCCATAAGCTCCAAAATAATAATCCGAGACTTTTGCTAATATAGTACCTCCATTTTCCAGGTGCCCAAGTTTTTCTACACTTGAAGCCCCCATATAAGAAAGAGCTGAATACATGGTTGCCAGGAAAAAGGCAGCAATTCCAGTTGCTTTTGCACAAACAACCATAATTTGTTTTTTTGTTCTAGCACCTTTTTCTTTAATGGCATTAATGATGATGATGCCAAAAACAAAAGATGCAAGCGTATCCATTGTTAAATAACCTTCTCTAAACCCATTAAAAAATGGTTGAACTGAATAATTTTTAATAGGTGCTTGAAAATCTCCGATTGGATGATTAAAAGCAACTACTACTAGGATTCCAATGAACGTTATCTTGATTGGTGTTAATATTTTCCCGACAATTCCGACAACTTTCGCGGGATTGATCGAAAAAAGGCACGTAATGCTAAAAAAGATGATTGTAAAAATAAGTAAAGGAACTGGGCCTGAATTTTCGGATAAAAAAGGTTTTACACCGATTTCAAAAGAAACGTTGCCTGATCTAGGCAAAGCAAATAAAGGACCAATGGCTAAATAAAGAATGGTTGTGAATACAATACCAAATACAGGATGTACACGACTTGCTAACGACTGTAAATCATCTTTCCCCGAAAAACCAAGTGCTAACACACCAAGTAACGGTAAGCCAACTCCTGTTATTAAAAACCCTGCATTTGCTGACCAGATATTCATTCCTGCTGATTGCCCAAGCATTGGTGGGAAAATTAAATTTCCTGCCCCAAAAAATAGAGCAAATAACATTAAACCAATAACTACTATAAATGAAAATGGTACTTTATTAGCCAAATTAAAACCTCCATGAATGAATTAAATTTTACTTTTTCGAAAAAAAGAATTTTCAAAAAATTACTCACAAACCTAAATACATAGGATTGTATCGTATTCTGACTGATAAAATTAATTTCAATAAAAATTTAAAGTTTCTCCTTTTTGGGTGGCCTTATTAAATATGCAATAAGGTTCTTTAAAATTTTAACGACAAGCAGAATATTACTATGATTTCGATTCAAATGTTAATCGGTGTGAATTACAGGAAATTCCCATTACTTAGCCCCCTAATAGTGATCAGTAATTATTAACTAAAATACCATTTTATAACTATTGATATATTGTAATACATACTGCTTACTCTTTAAAGGATAAAAAGGAGGAAAAAAACAAGAAATAAATTTGTCATTGGAAGGTATAAAAGTGGATTACGGACTATAGGTTATACTTTTTTACTTTTTTACTTGTGTCATACGTAGCAGCTGTGAAAAGACAATCCTGGTTGTTAGTTGGATTTAATGAAAAAATAATAGCATAGTTGACTATCCTTATGATGTAACGGTTCTTATAATTGCTATGTTGGTTTTATTAACAATTGTGTACGTATCTATCAAATAGAAGGTTACTCGATTAATTCAACTAATAGGTGCTATAGCCTATAATCGGAGCAGTTTTTAAGGCAGTTTTTCTTTATGCGACTATCGGGGCAATTTAGTTGAAGATTGCTGTTTGATCTTTATTCAACAATTGGACAATTTTTTTGAATAATTAAAGTTCTAATATTTTACTGTGGTAAATAAGTTAAATAGGCCGTGAATATACTGTGGATATGTTAAGACATTAATTAGGAAAGGAGTGAATAAGCAATTATGAAACAAACGATGCGCGTTCTTATTTCTGGTGCGAGCATTGCCGGTCCGGCACTTGCTTACTGGCTTCACCGCCACGGATTCGACGTGACTGTAATAGAACGTGCACCAGCATTGCGCACGGGTGGGTACGGGGTTGATATCCGTGGTGCAGCCATTACGGTGCTAGAGGGGATGGGTATACTCGATCAAGTTCGTGCAGCTGACACGAACATGACTGGTGTTTACTTCGTGAATAGCAAAGGGAAAATCGAAGGTCAAATAAGCGAAGCGAGTATGGGAAACCACCAGGGTCTGGACATCGAAATCATGCGTGACGATCTTTGTCACATTTTGTACGATTTAACTAAGGATACGGTCGAATACATTTGGGGCGATTCGATTACCGCAATACATGAGACTGAAGCTGGTGCAGAAGTTCAATTTATTTATTGCAAGCCGCAGACTTTCGATCTGGTAATCGGAGCGGACGGTCTCCATTCTAATGTACGCACCTTGACTTTTGGCGACGAAGCACAGTTTAAACGTACGCTTGGCTGTTATATCTCAATTTTCACCCTTGAGAATTACCTCAACCTCGACCACCGCCAGCTGTTTTATACGATACCAGGCAAAACTGTAGGTATGTATAGCGCCCGTAACAATACCGAAGCAAGGGGTATGTTCTTGTTTCAATCAAAGGCATTGAAATACGACCGCTATGATACAGAATCTCAAAAGAAACTTGTAGAAAATGCATTCATAGGCCACACGGGTTGGGAAACCTCGAATCTACTCAAAACCATGAAAGATGCGACAGACCTTTATTTTGACGAGATTTGCCAGATTCACATGCCGACATGGTCAAAAGGCCGGGTTACATTGTTAGGAGATGCGGCGTATGGCCCATCACCCCTATCGGGTCAAGGGTCTAGCCTGGCGCTTGTCGGAGCTTTTGTATTAGCTGGTGAACTCAAAGCTGCAGATTGCGATTTCACCAGTGCCTTTGTTGCCTACGAACAAAAAATGAGAAGGTTTGTTGAGAAAAATCAAAAAATAGGACTAATGGCTGCCGGGAGTATGATTGAAAGCTCAACCTTCAAAATCTTTCTACGCAATTTAATGTTTCGCGTACCCATCCTTATGATCGTATCGTTTAAGATGATTTCGAAAATGATAGCGAAAGCTGCCAACGGGATTGAACTGAAAGATTATTGATATGCGATATTTTAGAGACGAATTTCAACCAGTCTTTAAAACAATACAAAACCCGAACAATTTTCTGCCTGGCAGCTAAGCGTGAGCAGGCTCTTAAGCCTTTAATATTATTGTTAATCTTCCGCAATCGGGAGCGATTCTTTAATAAGGTGCTTCAGTTTAATAAGAAGTATAAAAAGGATCTTCCTAATCGAAGATTCTTTTTTCATTGCATATAAGGTCGCTTATTTGTTAACTAGCTTACTATTTTTTTCTAAGGTTCTGACTGATAGTAGAACTACTATTCTGTTTTTAAACAAATTTTCATCAAAAATGACTAAGTATTTTTATGGTTTTAAAAAAACTTCGGCCAAAATAGTAAGTTTTTCGTCTAATATGTATACACAAAAAAACAAAAGAAGGTGATCAACATAATTGCGTCTAATCACAGAAATCCGGAGGATAACGATAAAGCTTTTTTAGGGCTATTTCGGCAATACGAACAGGATATTTGGCATATGTTTACGTGAAAAATAAAGATGATGCACTAGACATTGTACAGGAAACAGCATACCGGTCTTTCCTAAAACTTAATACATTGAATGACTTGAAGTTTTTTAAGACTTGGATCATTAAGATTACAATAAATTGTGCAATTGATTTTTTAAGGAAAAAAAAGAAAGTGGTTCATTTAAACATAGAGGATGATGAGTTTATTTCTAACAGCACGGAAGATATCCCTTTGTCACTAACCCTACAGGATTTATTAGAAGCATTAAATGAAGATGAAAAAACTGTACTATTACTAAAATACTATCAAGGATACACCTTTAGCGAGATTTCAGAGATTTTAAATATACCATTAAGCACGGTGAAATCCGTTTTATATCGAGCATTACAAAACCTTCGCAAAAAAACTAGGAGGGTTGATATGTATGAACAATAAGATAAGACAAGAGATGGATAAAATAGAGATCCCAAATGAGTTAAAAAATAGGGTTATATTAGGGATGGAGAATGCAAAAAAAGAATATGAAAAGCCTAATCAACATAAACCTGAAAGCAAGACTGATAGAAAAAGATGGAGTCTTAGAAAAAAAGTAATTCTTTTCAGCAGTGTTGCTGTATTATTACTTGGATTGTTAATAAGTTCTGCTTTTGTTTCTCCTGCAATGGCAAACGTGATTTCACATATTCCATATTTAGGCTCAATATTTCAATCGGAATCAATAAGTGGCTTATTGATGAATTAGAGGAAAAAGGATACAAAATTAGTGGAACAGGAATCAGTTACAAGCCTAAAAAGGAATTAGAAATAAGAGTAGAAGGTTCAGATGATTATTTTAATGATGTAAAAGATGAGATCGAAAAGACCGTGAAAGGAATTTTAAAATCAAAAGGCTATGATGCCTATTCCGTAAAAGTTAGTAAAGAACTAGCACTAAATGATTATGTCCTTAATGAAGAAGAAATAAAACTTGGAAGAGAAATTACAAACAAACTAAAACAATTGGACTATAAATTTGATCCGATACTAATCTTCCCTAGGGCAAAAGTTATTTCTATAAATATAGACGGATCCAGGAAATACTACGATGCCGTTAAAGATGATGTTGAGAAAGCGGCAATAGACGTTACAGAATTGAATAACTATAAAGATTATAGTATTGATGTAAACAGATCGACTGTTAAGATAGCGAAAGCAGATACAGGAGCATTAATTACACCTGCGATTGCTGAAGGGCTGATGTCAAAAAAGGATTTTAAGGTTACTGGTGTAGGTTATAAAGAAAAACCGTTGAGCTTCATAATAAGTACCTCCATCCCAAGTTCTGATCCAGAAGCAAAAGCACTTGGGTCTGAAATCGAATCAATGATTGTTGAATTTCTGAAATCAGAGGAAATATTGTCAATATTAGGTGAGGAATCTTATGAAATTAATGTAAAGAGCAAAGACAAAAAGAAAATAAATAAATGAATGAAGATGGTTCTTCAAGCCAAAATGTTTTTTAAGGAGTCTACTTATTATATGAAGTTATATGATAAAAAGAAAAAGGTACAAATGAAATATAGAAAGAAAATTAAGGAAAAGAAAGAAGATGAAAATAACAGTAAAAAAGTGTTTGTTATTTGTACTTTCATTGTTTTATTTATTCTGGTGACATACTGGGGGTGATTTATTTCAATCTGAAATCCCTAAATAAATAAGGAGTTGAGTTGTTTATATGTTTGATGTTGCATTGTTATTTATTATTGCTTTTGCTGGAGGAATTATTACTATAATCGGTTTCTTCGTTATATTAGGTCGAAGGATTTCAGAACCGAAGAAAGCACTTCAACTAAGAATAGATAATCTCGACTTTATCTACATATCATAATAGCCAATTTATTAATAAAAAGTTATTCCAGATTATGGCCCTTTAATTGAACAAGAAAGGGAAGGTGCCTCAATTTAATCTTCTTGTAGACTTCTGTATACGCTACCTTTAATTGCTCTTTAAGTTGCTTGGTATTATTTTTCAATTTCATAATCTTCCGTTTCAGTGATTCAATAAGGGCATCTTTCCGCCAACATAGTTTTTGAAGGCTCCAACCGAATGGGCAGCCTCGGTTATAGAAGATTTGAGATATTTATTTCCCTTTTGGGCTCTGGTTGATTTCCTTTCCCCCTGTACTTTCATTGTGTCCTGTATGAGGGGGGGGCCATGAACATAATCTGGCTGCACTTTCGAACTATTTTTCAACGCCCGTTCTGATTTTAGTTAGAATCAGTTCGTCCTTTCGAGCGGCAATATCGGTATAGAATCCAATCGTTCTATGTTTTCTTGATATACACTAACTTTTTGTGGCAACCTCTCGATCGAGTTTTCAATCTGTTCAGTCAGAAAATCAATATGAATTAGAGTCGTTTTGACCATCATGCGTTGATGAGGGTTCACATATTAACTCAGGGCAAGGATTAAATCATCTTTTTTCTTCTTTAACGAGCGTCACGCAAAGCTGGCTTCCAATAACCCATGACAAAGAAGTTGAGCAATCCACTCATCATCAATCCGTTATAGAAAAATTTAATTGGATATTTAATCAATCAATCGGGCATCATATTAAAGGACTTTTAAAGGTTTCATTATTAAATATGGAGGGATTTTTTATGGATAATAACACCAAGAAAAAAATTGAATCTGAGGTTAGAAAAAGTGTGGATGTTGAGATTGGACAAGATTTAAGTGACTTTAGAAATCAATTAAATAACCTGCAATCTTCACTATCTAAAATACAACAAGGGCAACAACAATCCGGCCAGCAGCTGGGTCAACAAAATCAACAACAATCACAGGGTCAACAAAATCAATTATCGCAACAGATTCAACAATTAAGTGGTCAAACACAACAACAATTACAACAAACAGATCAACAATTACAGGAATCTATTCAACAAGCAATTCAAACTTTAAATCAAGCTTCCCAATATGTTCAAAGTAATCGAGCATTAACTCAAATGAATCAAGCTGTAAGTCAGGCCCAACAGCAGTTACAACAAATGATCGGGGGGCAGCAACAATCCGGACAGCAAATGGGAAATCAACAAGGTCAGCAACAATATGGCCAAATGGGACAGCAAAACCACCTACAATAATGTATTTCTAATAAACATATAAAAATGTTGGGAAAAGACTACACATAACAGGGAAGCCTTGAAAGGTTCATAATGAACGCACAGTGCGTTGGTTCTAAAAAGATCGTTATTATGAACTATACCCCGGATAAGGGACACAAAAAAAAGTGTCCCTTCTCCATTCAAATTATGGATAATAGAATAATTCTAAAATTTTCTTCCTTCTCAAATAAATCATCCACTCTTAAGGCAGTAAGTTAGAGATGTGGTGATAAGGATTTATTTGTCACCAATAAATTTCGCCCGCTAAATCCCCATAAATCATTTATTCCTAATAGTGCAGAGTCTATTTTCACGAATGTATTAAACAGGCATTTTGTAAAGTTTATTGATGTCTGATTATGCTAAGAAGTATGTTGTACACTGGTTCATCCATGGGACGCAAAAATTTGTGTCAATGTACTTTTTAACTGGGTTTCTCAGTTATCAAGGCTTTTTTTAATTTTATAATGAAAAGGAACTGGTATACTATTTCATCTTGAGCCTTATCCTTGTATTTAGAATAACCATCCACACTTTTTTCTCCGGGTTCCTTTGATACGTGGGCATAGACATTTAAACTCGTCTGCTAGTAAAAACTAACCATAGCCGATTCATTTATTTTCCATAAATCAAATCATGTTTGATATCGTACATAATTGAAGCACCCAAAATTAAAGAATGATCTATATTTAATCTTCTATAAATTTAATCCAAATCTCTTTAATTCAATGAAGATACTTTCGAATCTAGGTCAGACCTTGGCATTAGAACTTGCTCCGATCCGAGTGAATATCGTTTCGCACGGTATCATTGATACACCTTCCCGCAGCAAAATGCCTGAAGAAACTCGCAATAACTTCTATGCTACGTTCGGAAACAAACTTCCTGTGAAACGAATAGGAAGAGCTGAAGTCGTTGGACAAAGTGTGCTATACTAGCTCCAAAATAGTTTCGTGACTGGAACCGTTCTTCATGTGGAAGGCGGTCATATTTTAGCTTAAGCCAGCAGTAAAATTGTTTGTTCAATCAGATTGTAAAGCGGCTTTTCATTGAAAGGCCGTGTTTTGAGGATAAAAAAGTCAAACAGCCGTTATCCCAAGGGATTTCCGGCGTTCAAAAAGAATCTAATGGTATTAGTAATATTAGACGGGAGCCCGCCACGCGTCCATCAAGCCAATCCTCAAAACAAGAAAAACGCTATTCTTTTTGTAGAATCAATACGAGAGGAAGGCGTTTTTTTATTGGCTTCATTAACAACTACAACTCATTACCCAGGAATTATACCGTAATTTATCCCTCGAGCTATTTTGCTAATAATGAACGTGAAACATACGGAAAGAGTGTAAATGACATAGTAAAAGCTAGGAGTTACACGGTATATGCTGAAATTGGGTAGGGGGGGTGCTGTGGCAGCTCTTTTCTCATAGAGCAAGAACAAGATATAATAATTCCTATTAAATGATATGGGTGGGGAATATGGAAAAACCAGTTGTAATCGAAAATTATAATCCAAATTGGTCGAAGGAATACGAGCAGGAAAAAAAGAAGATAATGGGGGTCTTAAAAAAGAACAATATTTGCATTGAACATATTGGGAGTACATCGGTTATTGGATTAGGAGCAAAACCCATTTTGGATATAATGGTTGGTGTTAATAATTTAGAAGAAGCGGACAAATTTATTGAACCCTTAAAACAAATAGGGTATGAATTTGTAGCTCATAAGGAATTTCCAGAAAGGAGGTTTTTTAGAAGAGGACAATGGAGAGCAGGAACACACCATTTACATATATACAAGTTTGAAAGTAGATACTGGAATAATAATATTTTGTTTAGAAATTATTTAAGAACTCATTCTGATGTACTAAAACAATATCATCAATTAAAAAAGGATTTAGCTGTAGAGCATTACCTAGACAGAACTGGATATACTCAAGCAAAAGAACCGTTTATACAAAATGTCCTTGAAAAAGCAAAAGAAGAACAAAAAAATAAATAAAACCTTCTGTCATTAACAATTGCTTTACTTTATTTTTGAAAATAAACTAGTGGAAAGAAATGTATTTGGTTCAGTTCCAGTGACATTAATAAGTAGTAATTTTAGGTAGGAGGAGAGGTAACTCATGAAAAATCGAATGGGTACATTTAAGGGATCAAAGCATTTCCGGCTGAATCAAGTCGCTGAGGGTATATTTGCAGCAATTTCGGTCCCAGGTACCGGATCTTTAGGGAATGCAACAATCATTGATCTAGGTAATTCAACGCTTGTGGTCGATACCTTCACGACAATACAGGCTGCAGAGGATTTGTAGGCGGCTGCAATATACCTTACTGGAAACCCAGTTTCCTATGTAATCAACACACATTGGCACAGTGACCATACAAGCGGGAATCAACTGTTTACCCCCAAGGCACAAATAATTTCTACATCTATTACACGTGAAATTATGGCTGTATTTGGAAAAAACAGGGTAACACAGCAGTTGTCAAACCCGGAACCGATTTATCAGGCTATTGAAGATTTTGAGGTAAAAATACAACAAGAGACAAACGAAAAACTTAAAAAGGAAATACAATGGGAAAATGCTAGTGACCGTGAGTACATGAAAACACTCCCTAATTTGATATATTCACTACCAACGATAACTTTTGATCAACAGATGAGTATTCATGGTAGTGAACGGACCGTACAACTTATCACGTATGGTGGCGGTCACACGCAAAGTGATGCATTCGTGTACATACCTGAAGAAAAAACTGCCGTAATGGGGGATCTAGTACTCTCGAAGCATCATCCTGTAATGATTAATGCAAATCCTCAGGAATGGCTAACTATTTTGGAGCGAGTTGAACTTCTTGGTCTAGAAACTATCATACCGGGGCATGGCGAAATTTGCTCAATGAAAGAACTTCATGAAGTGAAAGGTTACATAAATGATATTCTTACATTGGTGACGGAGTCCGTCCAAAGTAAGAAAAGTATTGATGATATATTAGTACCAAAAGCTTATCAAGACTGGTACTTTACTACATATTTTAAGACTAATTTGAAAAATATTTATGATTTAATCACTAAATCAGCGGATTAAGAAGAGTGTAAAAGAATATTAAAGCTAGCTTTTGTTGAACTCCCCCAGGTAATTCAGTATTTCTTGCGAATGCTCCCTTATTCGGGGTTTCTTGCAAAGAACACATCATATTGGATAGAAAGAACCTTGAGTCAATCGGAAGGGCTTTACCTCACAAAGGAATATTATTTTGACAATAGACATAGATTTTACTTTGACGGTTGTGAAAATGCCCATACAATCGAAGATGTTTTTGAGTTATGTAAAGATGAAGAAGAGATTTTTATTTTTGGGGGAGAACAGATTTATAATATGTTCTTGCCAAATGTTGAGAAGATGTATATTTCAATGGGGATACATTTTTTCCAGATGCTAATTTCAATAAATGGAATGAAGTATCTGTTGGAAAAGGGGTTATGAACGACAAAAATCCTAATTATTACGATTTTCATGTTTATGAAAGAAAAACCACGGGTGTGTTAGCAGATGATCAGAGCTGTCTTGAAGGCATCTTACTTCAACTAGAAGCTGTTGGTTTATGGTGAATAAATGTAATACATGTATTGTTATAATAGCCTTAAAGCCTTGGTATTGCTGAGTTTCTCAGTACCAAGGCTTTTTTGCATAATAAAAGGGAAATAGCAGGCTGAACACAATTTGACAACAATTGTGTAGAGAATCTTATCTCTATATGGCATTTAAAGTGGATCCAATATTTATTCTAGATTCATTGGAACTTATAAACGTTCGCCATAAAGTTCTTTTTCTTCATTTGGATGAAAAAGAGTGAATCCTTTTGAACAAAACACAAACCTTCTATCTATCTCGAATCCAGCTTTATTCAAAATTTTAACTGTCCCCTGTGAACCAGTTCCAGCATACCCGCAACTACAACCAGATAGGTGTAGCTCATTTCCTTTTTTGTCTATAAGGATGAGATCGCTATCGACCAAAATATTGTCTTTATTAATTTCTTTAACAATTTTTGCAATTTTAAAACGGTCAAATTGATCTTTAACTGCTTCGAATAACGCAATACTTTTATTGGTAACACCGCTATCTTCACCGTAATCTTTTATGACCAATACTTCCCGCTCATATGATTTCTTATATAGATGGTACTTTTGATATGTGACGTCATTAATTTTACAAATAAGTGGATTATCACCATTCGGTTTTTTATTCGTGGATTTATTAAACATTGCGCCCCTCCTAAAATAGTTATTTTATTAAGTTTATTAGGAGAAAAAGAGATTAGTACTAAGAACCTGATAAGAGGCAAATTTTTTTATTTTAGCTTCTCGTTTAACTAAATGTAAGAAGAATTAGTATTAAAGATGTTAAGGAGTTGATGGGAATGAATCGTGATACCTTTAAGGAGTGTGGATGGAGCTGATAGAAAGGGAGTAAAATTGTGAAGTCAAATGAAAAAGCACCTAAAAGCCGCGCTTTTTCAATGTATATCTTTTTAAAGTAATGAACATTCATTATGCTAATAACGATTTCGACTATTGCAAACATTATTATATCAATCAGATTATTTTCAGGGAGCGAAAATTTCAATATATGTATAAGCAATGAAAAATAAAGGTATTGACCATAAGTTGCTGCGTAAAAATAGTGGAATCGTTAAGCTAAAAAAGGGTAAGAAAAAACCCAAAACCTTCTCTACTTCTCTTTTAATAAATAATGATTAATACGGAGATATCAATAACGTTGATAATTATAGTGAAAATTAGGTCAATAACTTCATAAAAGGAAGGTTAACACTTGGACAATACTATTAACAAATACGGTTGTATGGACTCGTAGCATGACAGACCATTCAACAAATCCGTAGATTGTCTACATATTTCTCCATTCAGTTGCATACTTCCTTTGATATTTTGTATCCTCTTCTTTTTCAACCAAAACCAATGCGATTTGCTTTATTTCCTCATCTTTTATTTCATTAAACAAATTCCTAAGTCCTTGAATAATATCAAAAATGAATTAAGGTGTAGTTTTTTTCATGAACACAATTTATAAACCGATCAACAAGACTTTTTATTACCATCTCTTTTTGCTCAGTGCCACCTAGACTTATTTTCCATATAGATTGTAGGCTATGTCTTGCTGTGACGAATTTTTTATCTTTTGTCACTTCCAAAAACCAATGGGAAATCCCCTAGCATTCTTTTCTCAGGGTCACTTTTTGCCAAACCAGAAAGAAATTGGACAGCCCTCTATCCTCGGTGGCTATCAGAATGTGTTAAATCCAACTTCAATTGTTCCTATACTTCATAAGCCCAGTCCACCTCTTCTTTGGTAGATGCAAGAATATGATTGTAGGCTTCGTATTGTAAGTCCTTATCTTGAGAAAGTAAATTTTCCGATGTAGGGGCAAGGGTCTTCTCGTATTAAAAGACTTAGAAGATCAATTCTTAAACTGCTGTTGTTACTGCAGGATTTTGTTTGGTAACGATAGGGGATGTTCAAACGATTCTCTAAAGAGACTCAATTTTCAAAAAAATCAATTGACGAATATCCATGGAAATATTATGATGATTCTATTAACGGCTATTTAACGACGTGTTATTTGTTTTTAAATAGTTATCAAAATACTAGAGTCATTCAATTAACCTTAAAAACAAAGGGGATGCTTTATGAAAAAAGAAATGTCATTCGGTGTTGCAATAATACCGCTCATCGTCATGATTGTAATGATGGCAATTACGGTTGTCTGGCTGGAACAGGGTCCACATATTCCACTTATTTTAGGAACATCAGTTGCAGCTATTGTTGCTTTGTGTTCTGGATATAAGTGGAGTGAAATTGAAGAGTCTATGTACAAGGGGATACGTCTCGCTCTGCCGGCAGTCGTCATCATTATTCTGGTAGGGATGGTGATTGGGGCTTGGATGGGCGGAGGAATTGTTGCCACCATGATATATTATGGTCTCAAAATCCTCACACCTTCGTTTTTTCTTGTAAGCATCTCGGTTATTTGTGCAGTGGTATCATTGGCTATCGGTAGTTCGTGGTCAACTATGGGGACTATCGGTGTTGCTGGGATGGGGATTGGACTAAGTATGGGAATACCTGCGCCAATGATTGCTGGGGCCATTATTTCAGGCTCATATTTTGGTGATAAAATGTCACCGCTTTCAGACACGACGAATCTTGCATCCGGGCTGACAGGAACAGATTTATTCGTGCATATTCGCCATATGCTCTACACCACGATTCCGGGCTTTATCATTGCCTTGGTCGTGTACGCCATTCTTGGGAGGGATTTTGGGAAAGGAGATATGGATGCTGCGAATATTGAACAAACGATCCGTGTTTTACAGGATAGCTTTGTCATTTCCCCATTCCTATTGATCATTCCGTTAATCGTCATTATTCTTGTTGCTAAAAAGGTTCCAGCCATTCCAGCATTGATAATAGGGGTCTTGCTCGGTTTCTTATCACAAATTTTCATACAAGGTGGCAACGTGGCTAATGCAATAGCAGCTTTGCAAAGCGGCTTCGTGATTGATACGGGCAATAAAATGGTCGACAAGCTGTTTAACGGCGGCGGATTGGATTCAATGATGTACACCGTGTCAATGACCATTGTTGCGATGACATTTGGTGGAATCCTTGAAAATACAGGCATGCTTCAAGCGATCGTAAAGCAAATATTAAAATTTGCAAAAACATCAAGAAGTATCGTAGCATCAACGGTCTTATCATGCTTTGCGACGAATATTACATGCTCAGAACAATATATTTCCATCGTGATTCCTTCACGTATGTATGTAAAAGCTTATCGTGATAAAGGATTACACTCGAAGAACCTATCCCGCGCACTTGAGGATGGCGGAACATTGACTTCGGTATTTGTTCCTTGGAATACTTGCGGAGTATTTATTTTAGCTACACTTGGTGTGCATGCATTCGATTATGCACCATATGCGATTCTGAATTTTATCATCCCGGTTATTTCTATCATTTATGCGATGACTGGCTTTACAATTACGAAATTGACAGAAGCTGAAATTCAAAGTATCAAGAAAGAAGAGGAAGCAACTCTTCCAATATAACTTGCCGAACTTTTAATGGGACATGCTCCAAAGCAGGAGCCCTTCGAAAAGAGGGTTCCCTCTACGAGAACCTTTCTTTTCTTAGGATTTAGTATACTGGCAAATTAAGTTCATAAACAGCTCGGGGACGCCCTTTTGAATAGGTCATTTCTTCTCCAACGATGGTCACATGACCATGATCGGATAGTTTTTTTAGAATTCTTTCTGTGGTACGACGGGTCACCTGTAAATAATCCTCTAGTTCAGCAGCTGTGAATTGGACGGCTTGGCGGGAATGACTGAACTGGATGATTTTAGATATGTTTGCAGGGCTCAATTTTGTCTGTTTGGCCACCTGAAGAAGTTCGGGATGATCGTTTTTCAAACGTTGCTGTTTAGCATGCTGTGGAAACGGGCCAAGCAAATCTTTGTCTTCTGTGAAAATGTATCCGCATTTGTCATCACTATGTTTTTCAGCAAAACCGAGGGCAATCTTTGCATGTCGATCTGCATCCATAATAGTTGAACCATATCCGAAACCAATCGTGCCCTTTTTCTGTAATTGGGCAAAAAAATGATTCAGCCCGTTTCTGTTCATCAATGATTCGATATCACCACGGGTGCTGTACAGTATGAAATGGCAGTCTTCAAGTAACTGGACGGAGGCTTGAATTTCATGTGCCAACCCATCTACCAGTTCATGAGCGTTCGCTTCTTCCGATATGACATAGCAAACGGCAATTTGTGAAGACCTGCTTTTAATTAGGTCTGTATGGGCTTTAATATCCTGCAGTGCTTTAAAAATGGAACTTTGAGGATCAACCATGCGCATGGCAGGTACACCAATAAGCTGCAGTTGATCAAATACAGAATGTACGCTTGTTAGTGCAAGATCAATGAAACCATCTTTCCAAAGTTTTTGATGATAACAAGTGATCAGTGAAATGTCAAATGAGTCCTTAAGCATTTCCTGGTAATCCATAATGTAGCTTGTATCCATCTCGATTTCGAGGTCAGCTAATACGTTCGTGACAATGGAGGCTTGGCTAACATCGATGGAAATTCGGTGAGGAGAGATTTTTTTATGATATAGCACGGATAGTAAGGAAGAAGCGACCGACATCTCATCTTGTGCTAAATAAAAAGAAGGAACCGGAAGATGCTCATGATATTTTTTTGAAAAATAGTACGGCAACACCCCTGAAAACAACACAGCATCACACGGCTTTAGAGTTTTTATAAGCAGACCGGCCTCAGTAGGTTTCTGATATATATAGGCGTCAAAGTCAATTTCAGCAATTTCCGATGTTATGGATTCAATTCTTTCGATAAATTCAGTGGAACCAATGACAGCAATTCTTGTATTCATTGTTAACCTCCTGGTGAATGAGCTAATGTATTCCTAAATAACGGTGTATTAACGACAACTATATCAAATTCGGACAATATTGTGAATCGAAAGGGAGTTTAGAAATGAAAATTACAGCGATCCACCTATATGCGATCCATCTGCCTCTTAAAGAGCCATTTGTGGTTAGTTACCATACCTACAAATTTATGCCATCGATTCTTGTAAAAATAGAGACGGATGAAGGGATTGTTGGGTACGGGGAAGGTGTGGCAGACGAACATGTGACAGGTGAGACTTTGGAAGGGACCTACCAGGTGTTGAAAAATACGCTGGGACCCATACTGTTAGGCAGGAATCCATTTGAAATCGAAAGTCTACATGATTTGATGGACAAAACGATTTATGGAGCCCCTACAGCTAAGGCGGCTATCGATATTGCTTGCTTTGATATCATGGGTAAGAAACTGGGGCAGCCAGTCTACCAGTTAATAGGGGGGCGTTATCATGAGGAGTTTCCGATTACCCATGTCTTAAGTATAGCCTCTCCCGAAAAAATGGCAGAAGAAGCGGCTGCTATGGCCGATAAGGGCTATCAGTCATTTAAAATGAAGGTTGGCACCAATGTCAGTGAGGATGTGGCACGTATTCAAGCTGTGCGCGCCCGTGTGGGTGAGAATATCGCTATACGAGCAGATGTTAATCAAGGGTGGCGGAACAGTGCGGTAACTCTTATAGCGATTGATCAATTGCGTGAATGCGAGCTTGATTGGCTTGAACAACCGGTAGCTGCAGATGACATCGATGGAATGGTTGAAATAAAATCGAAGTCTACGATCCCGTTGATGATTGATGAGGGGTTAAAGGGCACCCGGGAAATGCGTGAAATTATCCAGAAACGAGCAGCCGATAAAGTAAATATTAAACTGATGAAATGCGGTGGCATATATCCTGCGGTAAAGCTTGCCCACCAAGCGGAGTTTGCTGGGTTAGAATGCCAGATAGGCTCGATGGTTGAATCTTCTATTGGATCTGCAGCAGGATTCCATGTAGCTTTTTCCAAGAAAGTGATCACAAGCGTAGAACTCACCGGTCCATTGAAATTCTCAAGGGATGTTGGAAATCTATTCTATGATGTGCCATATATAAGATTGACTGAAAATCCAGGATTAGGTGTACAGATAAATGAAGAAACGCTAGTTGAATTAACTGTTTTTCAGGATGTTATCCGATAAAAGGGGGAGCCACTTTGGAATTGATTTATGAGGGAACCATCAAAAAGGAATGGGAACATCACAAGCGGTTTGAGGTCAGAAAATTAGTGTTGGAGGATTTAATCGATATATTGCAAGTCCAAGAACAGATCGTTCAACATTTGAACGATAATGGTGTGCTTCAACCGCTTACCAAGGAAGAGTTTCAATATATTCTAGAAGGAAATGGACTGATGATTGGAGCATTCGTTTGTAAAGAATTAATTGCGTTCCGGGCGTTGCTGGCTCCTCCTATTGATGAGGATCATCTAGGTAGAGATATCGGATTGACAGAAAACGAGCTGTCGAATGTTATCTATCAGGAAATTTCAACCGTACTCCCTGCATACAGGGGAAATAAACTGCAACAGACACTTGCAACATTAATCATGAAGGAGCTGAACAATCACGAGTCAACTTACCGATATGTATGCTGTACGGTTGCGCCTTTTAACATCCCAAGTTTGAAGGATAAGTTTGCCCAGGGAATGGAGATTGCAGCATTAAAGGAGAAATATGGGGGGCAAATGCGTTATGTATTTGTCAAGGAATTGTCGGTAGTGGACGCATCTCATTGGCAGGAAATCCAGTTCATTGAGATGAATGATATTGCAGCCCAGCAAGAAATACTCGCAAAAGGTTGGCGTGGATTCAAAATGGAAGAACAGGAAGGAAAACAGTTAGTCTTTTATGGAAGTAAGCATACGAGTTAAAATCTCTTCGTAATTCTCGTTTGTTACTGAACTGCACCTCCAAGTGTTAGGTAAAATCTTACACTTGGAGGTGCTATTTTTTAGCATCAACCTCCAAAAAGAGGTTTTCTTAGCAAAGTAAGTAAAATATCATTTTTTCTAATTGGAAGAAATAACCTCGTTGTTAAGTTATGGTTAATACTTTATAATTTTCTAGAAATATAGAAATGTTATGAATAGGAGAAAAGTATGAAAAAACTGTTGACCATTTTACTTTCAATTACGATGTTAATTAGCTTGTTCCCACAATTAGCATCGGCAGCTCCAAGCAATAATTTTGAGCAGGAACTTACAAAGTATTTAAAAAAGGTAAGCGATGTAAGGGGATTTGAAGTAACGAAGGATGATATTGAAAGTTCTCTTTCTACATATGATGAGAGTATTAAAGACTTTCAATCTATTGATGATCTTAAAGAAACATTAGGCGAAGTTATTAAAGCAGATTTAAGTAATTTAGATACCATTTATGAGGATTATAACCTAACTAATGAAGGCCTAATTAAACTATTACACGATAATGGCGAAGAACTGGACGATTATATCTTTATCTGGGACCTGGATGAAGCTGTTTATTTCTATACAGAAGAGGGTGATTTTGAACAGGATCCAAATTTTGACCAAGATTTAGTCAAATATTTAACCAAGGTCAGCAAGGAAAGAGGCTTCGCAGTAACAAAGGACGATATCGAAGCATCATTAGACACCTATGATTTAAGTACTGAAGACTTTGAATCTGTCGAAGAGCTTAGCGAATTCTTAGGTGACGTCATAAAGGCAGACCTAAGCAACTTAGATTATTTTAATGAGAATTATGGACTGGATAAACAACCACTGCTTCAATTGTTAAAGGAAAATGGTAAAGATTTTAACGATTATATATACATAGATAATCTTGAAGAAACTGTTTGGACCATTACTGGCGGGGATTTGGAAGGAGAAGTTGCCGATGATCTTCTGCCTATTTTCGAGGGGGATCTCGGTCTAACGGAAGAGGAACTACAGCGACTTGAAGACCATTTAATAACTTTGGAAGATCATCTTTCAGATCCGGAAACAGTCAAGCGACTTGAAGAATTGGGCAACCGCATGATGGCTTTCGAGGATTTTGATGTAGCAACCGAGCTTACTGCTGGACAGATAGCTGAAATGGCATCTATCTATGAAGAACTACTTTCCATCTTTAAGCTAAAAGTATCCTATTCCCTTGTGAAAAGCGGCTCGGAATCACCTGTATCCCTTTTGGATTTAATGAAATTGGAAGAATTGAAGGGTGCTAACTTGAAAATAGCCATATACACTACTGACGGGAAGTTCTTGGCTGATCTTTTGATTACGGGTGAAATGGTCGATTCTAACACTCTTACTAATGCGGGCCAACAATTAAAGGATTCTGCTAAAGAAGTGACAAGGTCCATTGAAAAGGCACCAGTTGCTAAACCAGTAAAACAAAAAATCAGCACTATTAAGAAATCGGAACATCATACGGTAAAAGGAGCTAAACTTCCAAAGACCGCTTCCGATTATATCCCTAATGCCCTTTTAGGACTATTCATTGTCTTGTTCGGGAGCTTGATGTATCGAAAAATAAGGAAAGCTTAATATGAAACAATTTAAGAAAAAGCGGTTACTTCTGCTTTCTTGTACAATTGCTATCATTTTATTTGGGGTTTGGTTTACCACATCCAATATGTATAAGTTTGCAAAAGGCTACTTTCTTTACAAGACTCATGCTCCAAGTAGCCAAGTAAAAGAAACTGTACAGAAAC
Organism: Peribacillus sp. SIMBA_075; assembly: GCF_046534585.1. Lineage (NCBI taxonomy): Bacteria > Bacillati > Bacillota > Bacilli > Caryophanales > Bacillaceae > Peribacillus > Peribacillus sp. SIMBA_075. The sequence goes on from NZ_JAWRYN010000020.1 coordinate 65,533, forward strand.
CACCAAGAAATGAAACAACAAAGAAAGAGCTATATCCTGTCCGCCCTAAAACGGGTGAAGAAATCGGGGAACTGTATATACCCAAACTAAAAGCAAAACTCCCCATTTTCCATGGAACAAACGAGGATGAATTGGAGAAAGGCGTTGGTCACTTTGCCGAAAGTGTGCTGCCAGGAGAAAATGACAATTCCGTACTTTCCGGTCATAGAGATACGGTATTCCGTAAACTGGGGCAAGTAGGTGAAGGAGATTTGTTGATTGTAAGAACATCGGCAGGAGAATTCACATACAAAATCAACAAAGTTCGAATTGTAGATGAGGATGATCGTACCGTAATCGTACCAAAGCCACGAGCAACGCTTACCGTCAGTACCTGTTATCCTTTTGATTATATCGGGTCAGCACCTGAACGTTATATACTTGTCGCGTATTTGACTTCAAAAACAGTAAGTTAATCATCTAGAGCCCCAATAAGGAAATCCTATTGGGGCTCTATTAATATTATTTCCACAAATTCTATTTAACTATATTGTTTAGCTATTCTTATTGCTCAAAGTACTCGATGTAGCGGATTTTATTATTTTATGATGGTAAATATAAGAGCCGGCTATCAAAATATATCCGATAATGAAAAGCAGCCATCCACTGGCGGGGTCGCCCACTGATATGCTTGAATACATAGCACCCGTCAAATCAAATACAAAACCGGCATAAGCCCATTCCTTGATTCTTGGAAAGCCAGGAATAAGTATTGCCACGACACCTAATAATTTGGCAATGCCAATAAAGGGTAGGAGGTAGGTAGGATAACCTAAATCATTAAATAAAGCGACTGCATCGGGAGCAGACATTATATCCGGAATAGAACCCAAAACCATTAATGCCACCAAAAGCCCTGTAAAGATCCAATATATAATTTTTGTTTTTTTCATTTATTCTCTCATTCCCTCCCTTAGATTGACATTTTAATCATATTCCACATTCCTTTTTTTAATGCATTCTATAAAAAATTATTGAACTTTAACAGTCGTGGCCCGATTCTTGAAGAATCGCTTGACTGTAGACAGATTCGAAGAAAACTCCTGTTTGCCTACAGTTTTTTCTTGAGAAATATTCTGTTGATTTCAGAAATCCGCTCCAACGAGTCAACAGCCGAAATCATGGGGTGAAGCATGAATTCACGAGAAAATATGCTGAAATCACGAGTAAACGTGAGAAATCATGGGTGCAGCACGAATTCACGAGTAAATATGCCAAACTCACGAGTAAATGGCCAAAATTCACGAGTAAAACAGCTAAAATCACGAGTAAATAGCCAAAACTCACGAGTAAATGGCCAAAATTCACGAGTAAAACAGCTAAAATCACGAGTAAATAGCCAAAATTCACGAGTAAAACAGCCAAACTCACGAGTAAACGGCGCGAAATCACGAGTAAACGTGCGAAATCATGGGTGCAGCACGAATTCACGAGTAAATATGCCAAAATCACGAGTAAATGGCCAAAATTCACGAGTAAAACAGCCAAATTCACGAGTAAACGGCGCGAACTCACGAGTAAACGTGCGAAATCATGGGTGCAGCACAAATTCACGAGTAAATATGTTGAATTCACGAGTAAATATGCCAAATTCACGAGTAAATGGCCAAAATTCACGAGTAAAACAGCCAAACTCACGAGTAAACGGCGCGAACTCACGAGTAAACGTGCGACTGTCTGCCAAGCCTTCCCGCTGCAAGCTACTCCTGGGTCTCATCTTGCCAGTTATTCGGCAGGAGTGTCGCAAATTTCTTCAATCTAGTGAAGGTTTCATAAAACAGTAACCCCTAATTTATCGAAAAAACGATTCTTTATTAAGAATCGCTTTTTCTTAAGCTGTAAGAGCAGCTTACCTAGAGCTTGAATCAAAAAAATCAAGAAGTTTAAAAAGGAAAGGCTGAAAGAATCTCCATTATGTAATGTATAACTACAGCGTGTTTTTTATGGAGCGGAAATTTCATTACATTCCGGGCAAAATGTATATCGAAAGGGGGGATATACATTTTGCCCAATTTCGGGTTTTTCTGTGCCGGTATAAATTATTCATCTCTTTGGCAACCAATTATTATTGGTCTTGTACTAGCGATTGTCGGGGTTGGTATGGAATATTTCATATTAAAAAGTGGAACTTTATGGATGGGTGTTGGAGCGGATTTTGTAGCTACCGTTTTGATTGGGCATTTTCTTTCAATCTATTATGGTATGGAATGCTTCAATCACTTTCAAAGGAGCAATTATTGTAGGAATATTACTTGGTGTAATAGTAGAATACTTTACTCACAGATTTTTAATTTCATAAGGGAAAGTCCAAAAGTCCACCGCTTAAGGTAATTTTGGAGTTACATTATTGTAAAAGGCAGTGCCTACTTTAGCATTGCCTTATTGAGGTAATTTTAAGGTTGAATAGCTTTGCCTTTCTGAAAGTGTTGCAGATATGAATAGTGTAAAATTGCGAACACTGTAATTGACCCTGTTGCAGCAATTTTAGGTAGGGCTTTATCTTATAAAAAAGTTTATTGACTTAAAAGAATTGATTAAAATGACGCATAACCCGATACAGGAAATCGTGATGATGGAATACATTAACTTTAAGTCTTTCAATATAATAATTCCCGCAATTACTATTAGTGAATCAATAATAAAAATAACAATTCCTGGATTAGTTGCTGTGCTTTTTGAGATTAATAGTGCTAGCAAATCCACTCCACCAGGGCTAATATGTTGTCTCAGCATAAAACCAACACCAATCCCAATCGTCATTCCACCGATAATGGCACTCGATATGATCGGTAGATGAACCAAACCGTTTAGTGGTGTTAGCCAATCAATAATGGTTGAAGTAAACGCTAACCCAAGGATGGCATTAAAGAAATAAGTCTTATCGTATAGAAGAGATAGAAGGTATATGGGAATGTTGATCATGATCATAGTATGTCCAACCTGGATTCCCCAAACATATTTGATTAATAAACTTATGCCAAATATCCCGCCATTTATTAGATGAATGGGGATAATAAATAAGTTAAGACCTACTCCAATGCAAAAACTTGAAAAAAGCAACGTAACAAACTTTTTCATAAAAAAATTCCCCTTGTCCAAATCATTATCTTAAAATATATGAGAGGAATCTAAATATATACTTAGCTGATTGGGAATTACGATTGCTATTTGTTCTTCATAAGATATTTTTAATTCACATGGGAGTACGCTAATCAAAATAAAGGCATTCTCGTTGAGGCCATGATGTAATTAGGGCAAAAAAAAGAGACACTAAAAGAGTCTCTTTTTTTGCCTTGTTTTCTTGGGGCAAGTCAGTTTAATAATAAAAGAATTTTTTATACCTTGGAAAATAGGTTGGATTTAGCCTTGTTAATTCAAGATGTTTTTTTTGATAGGCGATTTGTAATGGTATCTTCTTGTGGTGAAGTTTGCCGTATATAAAAGGCCAGTATGAATGCAATTATGGTCAAACCTGTTGCTATCATGAATGCATCATCCACTCCCATTACGCTGCCTTGTTTAATGGCCGTCGCCATTTGTGATGTATTATCCGGTGATATGTTCCTTTGAGATAAGATTTCCTGAACATGTTTCGTTCCTTGGTTTGTCATGATGGACACAAAGAATGCCATGCCAACAGCTCCTGCCACCATTCTCAACGTATTGACCATTGCTGTGCCGTATTTATTTAGGCTAAGTGCCAATTCATTTAATCCGGCTGTGAAGATAGGCATCATCAGTATCGACATTCCGAACATTCTAATGGTATATACCCACACCACATAAGAATAGGACGTATCTGTTTGAAGCCGCGTTAAAAGATAGGTTGTAATGATAGTGATGGCAAGTCCGCTCACCGCAAGCCATCTCGCACCAAATCGATCAAACAGCTTACCTGTGATAGGGGACATGATCCCCATTAAAATCCCGCCAGGCAATAGCATGAGACCAGATTCCATCGGAGTGAACCCACGAATGTTCTGCATATAGATTGGCATGATGATCATTCCAGAGAACATACCCATGGTAGCGATGATGTTAATGATTGTCGTTAATGTGAACATCCGATACCGAAAAATTCTAAATTCCAAAATAGGATGCTTTACAGTAAATTGCCTCCAGACAAATAAAACTAGACTGATTCCTCCAACAAGGAACATCGTCAGGACTTCGAAACTGCCCCACCCCTTGGTACCGCCTGTAGCAAATCCGTATAGAACTCCGCCGAATCCGATAGTGGATAGAATAACACCCATTTTATCGAGTTCGGGTCGGCTGGTTTTACCTACATTTTTAATGATGAAAATTGCAAAAATAAAGTTAAGAAGGGCAAATGGGAAAATGATAAAAAACAGTACTCGCCAAGAATAATTTTGGATAATCCATCCTGATAACGTCGGTCCTACGGCTGGGGCAAAATTCATCGCGATACCAAAGATGCCCATTGCAAATCCACGTCTGTTAGGAGGGAATAAAGTGAAAATTACATTTGTAATCAAAGGGAATAGAATCCCTGCACCTGCAGCTTGAACGACACGTCCGATTAATAAGACGGAGAAGCTGGGGGCAATTCCACATAAAAAAGTTCCTAAGGCGAAGAGTCCCATCGAAGCTAGATATAATTGTCTTGTATTAAATCGTTCCATTAAGAAAGCGGTAATCGGGATGACAATCCCATTAACCAATAAAAAGATAGTTGTAAGCCAATTAGCTGTTGCAGCTGATATGTCAAAATGATTCATTAATTGAGGCAATGCGATATTGATTAAAGTCTGATTTAAGAAAGCGATTAGAGCACCAGCCAGTATCACCGCAAACATGGGACCTGTACGTACTTTAGTGATGGCTGTTTTGTCGTGATTCATTATTATGACACGTCCTTTCCGCTAGGATAGTACAAATTGTACTGCCTGCTATTTTTAAAAGTTTAGAAACTAATTCGTCTCACGAAGTATTAGTGTAAACCCACCTATATTTTCCGGTAAAATACAGCATTTAAGGAGATTCACCTCAATTACGGCTTTTTTGAGGTGTTTATTCTTTATTAACCACTCACTTACAATATTTCAGGATACATTATCGCTTGGAAATCCCCCAGGTTAACATCCATTCTACAGGTATATCATATTTCAAACAATAATCACCAATATAATACTTACAATGTACCAGAGAAATTTGTGCACTAGGTATAGTACTTTAACATTCTACCATTCGTATTCACTAAAAAATAGTTAATTAATGTTGAACAATAAAATCACGACTTTTCCGTATTTTGTGAATGAATATATTTTTAATATTCAAAATAATCATTGCAATCAATGTACTGGTTGATTATAATACAAAGCATAACAAATAAAAGTTATTATGAGGGGGTGAAATAATTGAATATTGCAGGGATGAATATAACTTTTAGGCATTTCCCTTTTCATTATTTTTTGGATTGCATGGACAACCTTGGGATTAATAGCATTGAGTTATGGGGTGGGGAGCCGCATTTGTATGTTTATCGAAACATATTAGGAAATATAAGGAGTTTGAGAAGGGAACTTAAGTCTAGAAATATGAAAATCATTTGCTATACCCCCGAACAATGTATCTATCCTTATAACATTGCATCCTTGGATGCTCATTGGCGAAAAAAAAGCATGGAATATTTTATGGAAAATCTTTATGCCGCGCTGGAGTTAGACACAAACATGATGCTTATCACTTCTGGAATAGGGGACTTTTCTGTCTCACAAGAGGAATCATGGAAATATGCAAGTGACTCAATCTTTCAATTAACCAAAGTAGCTGAGATGGAAGGTTTGATTCTTGTTTTAGAGCCATTGACAAAGTATGAATCCAATCTGGTAATCGACTCAAAAGGGATGAAGAAAATGTTAGAGGAAATCCAATCTACTTCATTAAAAGGAATGATAGATACGGTTTCCATGCATCTGGCGGGTGAAACACCTGATGAGTACTATTCCTTCCTTCCCGAATTAGGCCATTTTCACCTAATGGACGGGGATGGTCAATCAGATGCACATTTGGCACTGGATGATGGGGTTTTAAATTGGAGGGAATATTTAACAAGCCTTCAAAGCCATCGTTACAAAGGAAGTTGTACTTTAGAGATTATGGGATCAAATTATTATCAAAATCCAATAGATGCAATCAAAAAATCAATTGAAAAAGTTAGGGAATTGGGAATTTAATCATCTAATTTGGAGGAACTCTTTATGAGTAATGGCACACTTACACGAAAACTGGGTTTTTGGTCTGCTCTGGCTATTGCTGTTGGAACTACAATAGGATCGGGTATTTTTGTCTCATCCGGTGATGTTGCAAAGGCTGCGGGTACTCCTTCCATTTCCATTCTAGCCTGGATAATAGGCGGGGTGATTGCCATTCCGCAAGTAATGGTGCTGGCGGAGTTATCGACAGCATACCCCCAAAATGGAAGCGGTTACGTTTATTTAAATAAAGCTGGGTGGAGGCCTCTGGCATTTTTATATGGATGGGCCACTTTCTGGGCGTTGGACCCTCCATCCATATCGATTATGGCCTTAGCCATCGTTTCTTATTTAGCAACCTTTTTCCCATTTTTCTCTGGGGTCGCCGGGAAATTATTGGGTATTGCGATCATCCTGCTCATCACATCGATTCATTATCGAAGTGTGAAGGAGGGAGGTCTTTTCCAAGTCATTATCACGGCTATCAAGATCATTCCTTTCCTGATTGTCATTGTCTTGGGAATTATGTATATGAATCCTGATAACTTTGCTTATACACCAGGACCTGGTGCCCAAAAGTCAAGTTTAATAGGTGGTGTATCCGCAACCACATGGGCATATACGGGAATGGCTGCGATTTGTTTCATGGCTGGGGAGTTCAAAAATCCAGGGAAAATACTTCCACGAGCTCTTATTAGTTCGGTATTCATCGTTTTGGCTTTATATACGCTGTTAGCCGTTTGTGTCATCGGTTTGATGCCGTTTGATGAATTAATCAACTCCAATGTGGCTGTTTCTGAAGCTGTAAAATATATTCCGGGATTATCTGATATTGCATCATCATTCGTGGCCATTACGGCGATTATTGTTATCTTGGGTTCGCTGAGTTCTTGCATAATGTTTCAGCCCCGCCTTGAGTACGCAATGGCAAAGGACGGACTATTCTTTCAACGTTTTGCAAGAGTTCATCCTAAATATGAAACTCCAAGTTTCTCTATCATCGTTCAGGTTACGTATGCATGTATACTTGTGTGCTTCAGTAATTTAACAGTATTACTTGGCTATTTCACACTGATTCAATTGGTAATTAACATCATGGACTTTGCCGCTGTTTATAAATGCCGTAAAAGGGATGATTATAATCCAATCTATCGTATGCCAATGTGGAGGTTAACGACGCTTTTAGCTATTCTTGGAGCATCATGGCTGGCTTGGGGAACATTTACTTGGGCGCCTATTCAAGGAGTGATTGCAGCATTGATCGTCATCGCAACAGGTCTGCCGGTTTACTATTATTGGGAAAGGAAATATGGATCCAAGAGAAATAACGACAGTGATATCGTGGCTTAGCAGAATTTTAAAGGGAAGTTAGGACTTCTTTTGACAAACACACTAAAATTTAAAATAAAACAATTGTACAAATTATTATGTTTAGATATAATACAAGACGTAACAAATGAACAGAGGTAAGGGAGGAAGCTGTTAATGCTAAAGTTTGATGAGGAGTTATTTCTAAATCTTGTAGAAAAAGAGGGCCTTGCTTTTAGAGGCCAGATTGAAGAAATCGTAGATGGAATCACAAAGAGGGGCTACAGCAATATTTTCCTTATCGGTGCTGGTGGCACCATAGCCATGATGTATCCATATGAATACATTTTAAAATCAAATTCTACCATCGATGTCCATGCAGAAATTGCTGCTGAGTTCATGGTGATGAATCATAAGCATTTCAGCAAAGATTCAGTCTGTATTTTTACATCTGTATCCGGGACTACTCAAGAAACAGTTGCAGCGGCTGAATATTGTAAAGAAAAAGGCGCAACTACAATCGCTTTAGTTGCAGAGCCAAATACTCCGTTAACACAAATTGCGGATTACTGTATAACGACTGGTTCTGAAACGCACTCTTTTGATACTTTCTTTATGCTTTTGTACATGATCGTCTTCCGTTTCATGCATAACAACAATGAATTCCCGCAATATGAACAATTCACGAAGGAGGTTTCTCTACTTCCGCATGCAATTCTAGATGCCGTAAAATCTTTTGACAAAAAAGCAGAGGAATTTGCCATTACACATAAAGACACGGATTACCACATGATGGTCGGTTCTGGTAACCTATGGGGAAACACTTATTCATATGCCATGTGCATTTTAGAGGAAATGCAATGGATCCAGGCGAAATCCATCCACGCTGCAGAGTTTTTCCATGGTACGCTTGAACTTGTTGTTGAAGATACAAGTGTTATTTTACTAAAAGGGGAAGATGAAACTAGACCGCTGATGGACCGTGTAGAGAGATTTGTAGAAAAAATCTCAAAAAATATTACGGTTATTGATACCAAAAGCTTTGAAATGGAAGGCATCAGCGAAGAATTCAGAAAGCATTTTTCTGTTAGCATCAACTGGTCAGTATTAAGTCGAATCAGCGTATACCTTGAGCGTGAAAGAAATCATCCATTATCACTTAGAAGATACTATCGCCAAATGGAATATTAAGATAAGTGGAGCACTACTTAGTAGTGCTCTTAAGTTTCAAGAAAGCGGGGGAAAATGATGAGAACGGTTACAGTCGGAGATAACTGTATGGATGTTTATCAAAAGAGCGGGGAGGTCCATCCTGGGGGTAATCCTTTAAATGTGGCTGTCTATTTAAGAGGGTTAGGTGCTGACTCTGCTTATATCGGCTGGGTGGGCTCCGATCGATACAGTGAAAAAATGGTTAAAGCGATTCGGGAAAAAGGTGTTGATATTTCTCATCTTTCGCGGAAAGAAGGAAAAACAGCTGTTACTTTTGTTGAAATGGTAGGAAATGACCGCAAGTTTGGAGAATACGATGAAGGTGTCATGAAACATTTCCGCTTAACGACAGAAGAACTCCATTACATTCAAACATACCAGCTCATACATTCAGGGATTTGGGGACATGCGGATAAGTACTATTCCTTATTTAAAGAAAATGGAATGCTCACGTCTTTTGATTTCTCAGATCAGCTAGATCATGATCTAGTGAAGACTTTACCGAAGTTTGTTGATTATCCTTTTTTCTCTTATACGAAGGATGATGCTTTTATCCGCCAATTTTTAAATGATGTAAAAAATCAAGGATCTAAAATTGCGGTCGCCACTTTAGGAGAAAATGGTTCACTTGCCTATGACGGCATTCAATTTTATCAATGCGGTGCCGTTGTAGCGAATGTGGTGGATACAATGGGTGCGGGGGATTCCTTCATTTCCGGTTTTATTTATGGATTATTGAAAGGCCAATCTATCGAAAATTGCTTAGAATTGGGTACAGAGTCTGCTGCGAAAACCATTAGCTATTTCGGTGCGTGGTGACTGGGACTGTAAATCATGTATAATAGGTAGTAAATAATAAATTTTGACGGATAAGGATGAATCTAATATGAATTTAAATCCTTCAGCCCCCCAGCCACTATATATGCAAATAAGGCAAATGTTGAAGAATGATATTCAGAACGGTAAATACAAACCAGATGAACAAATCCCAACCGAAGCAGAGCTTTGTGAAACTTATAACGTTAGCCGCATCACCATTCGAAAAGCAATCGAGGAATTGGTAAAGGAAGGAACACTGACACGTATTCCGCGCAGGGGTACCTTTGTTGCATCTAATAAGTTTCATAATGAGTTGTTATCCATAAGTGGATTCTCAGAGTTTAGTCATCAGCTTGGGAAGATACCGAATTCCCGGATTTTAAGAAGTGAGGTCATAGCCGCACCAAAAGATGTTGCAGGTCATCTCCTCATTGAAGAAGGAAGCCCCGTTCTCGAACTGGAGCGACTCATGTATGTAGATGAGCGTCCGCTTTTCTACGATACCGCTCATTATTCGTTACTTCGTTTTCCGGATTTGGAAAAGAAGATCGCAAGGGATGAATCAACTTATAAGATCCTATTGGAAGATTACTATACCGAAATAGTCAGTAACGATAAAATTATAGACGTGATTGGTGCTACAAAAATCTATGCTAAATATTTAGAATGCGATATTGGCGCAAATTTATTTAGAATAGTGAAGATTGCTTTCGATGCAAACGACCAGCCTGTGCACCTCTCAACGTTCATGTGTGAAACCAACAAGGTCAATCTGACTGTTCATCGGGCAAAATAGGTCATGCCATAAATTTGGCATGACCTATTTAAACATCTAGTTTTGATTTTCCTCCTCCAAACTTTCTTCTTTGATCATCGCATTTAAAATATCCTTACAATTAAAACACAAGATTTTCTTGTTATCTAACAGAATACCGTTCAGAAAACCAGCCGTACAATATACATCATGTGCACAGCGAACACAAGAGCCAACTAGTTCATCCATCGATACATCCCCCTATTCAGGAAATGGTATATAGTTTGGTGTTCTATTTTGAATAAAGGTAAAGGCCAAAATCTTGCATAACGGAAGTGTGCCCCATTTGTCGCAACATGGTAGCTATATTGCCACGATGATATGATCCGTGAGTGACAACATGAAATACCGATTCGGAAATGGAAGTTTCAAGCAACCCAGCATATGGATTATCCACGACAATTACCTTTTCCATATCCTCCACACTTTCCAGAAGGGCTTTGTTTCTTTCGGATAAGTCTATAAATGTTTTTTTCATTTCCTCAATACTTTTCTTTTCCACCACTTCTCTTAATAGATTAAAAGACTTCATTGCTTCATCCATACTAGTACCTGAGATAATGTCAAACCAAGTGTAATCTGTGAGATAAATGTGAGACAACACTTTAGATACCGAAGAAAAACCACTCTGAATATCCTTATGATAAATGTCCTCTGGAAGTTCAGTTAAACGATCAATGATAACTCCATTTGCCCACACGTGGTAGTTGTACATATTTAATACTTGTTCGGGGTGGTTCATATAAAAAACCTCCATTTTGGGTCGTATTGAACAATTTATGCCCTAAGTGACAAAAAAATTCAGTTGAATTCAAGAAAGTATATTTATTAATATGTTTATATATAATAACAGCACTTCCCTTTTGACAGGTAGGATGAGTATGAAGTTATTGCATACTTCCTCCACTGCTTTATCCATGCACCTTTCATTGCAAATTTACTAATGTTAAAACAAAATGCGAATCTTTCTGATTATAGATATTGGCGCATCCATATAAGGATGCTATTTCTTGCAGGAAATTAGCTCCCTATATCGAACTGATAGTAAAGGAGATGGTAATATGAATCTGAGAATTAAATATAGGCTTTATATCCATGTTGACGGAAAGCTTATTCCAGAGAAGTATGATCGATATGAGATACTAAACGTCAGAGAAGGTATAGATCCTAATGATACTAAGGATTACCAAGAGCTTATTAAAAAATTGGGAAAGTCAATTAATCGGCCTGTAAATGAATTTGAAATTAAAAATTATGAGTCCATGTAAGGGCATCCTCTCGAGGATGCTTTTTATTTTGGAGAATGAGAGGTGAATCCGGTAATTTTGAACTTTCACCGTTAATTAAACAAGAAAACGCCATTGATTTAGAGGGGATACCTTTTATTGCAGATTATCATTTAGTTTTTTATTAGATAATTCATCTATTGATTTTGCGGTTGTATCAAAGGAGGGGGTTCTGCCATGTCATTTAATACTTTTTCACGTTCTATTTTTGCTTCTAGAATGGCCCTCTCTTAATTGAGAGTGGAAAATCGTTAATTATTTATATGTCTTCTTGAACTTTCGTTTCCGTTACTCCAAGAAGACATGCGACCATTATTATTAAATGGTTCCGTGTGTTGAATTAAAGTATGAAATTATAATGTTTCATCCTGCCTTGAATTTTTTTGTAAAAGGTCACGGATTTCCTTTAAATATTGCTCGGTTGCCGGTACCACTACAATTACCTCTTCCTCGTCCGTTTGCTTTTTTCTAATTAGAGAATTCGCTATCTTCATAAACATGAAAATCGCAAACGAAATAATCAAGAAATCAATAACTGCTTGAACAAATGCACCGTATTGAACATCCACGCCATTAACTGGAAAGGCTAACGAAGAAACATTGACCCCTCCTAGTAAAATTCCAACTAGAGGTGTGATAATATTTTCGACTAGCGATGAAACGATTTTCCCAAATGCAGCACCCATCACTACAGCTATAGCAAGATCGAGAACGTTTCCTTTAGTTATAAACTCCCTGAATTCCTTTATCATCGTAACTACACCCTTCTTTTTTTATAGATAAAAGCATATCAGAAACATGGAGAAAATTGAATAGAGTAAGTGACCTCTATTATTTCCAAAGATAGGAATAAGCATCCGTTTAATCTTTTGAAATCCATTAATAAGTAGAATGAAAGCAGTCAATCAAAGGGGGGAGCTTTCACAAAACATTAAAAAGTCGTTATAAAACACGTCTTATTGGGTGGATTTAACGTTCCTAGAACCAAGCCTAAAGCTTTACAAATAGTACTTAAAAAGCAATTCAATAGTTATGGAAGGCAGATGGGGAATGTCTAAGGGGCAATCGTCACTGAAGGCAGGTAAAGAAGTTTTCACTAAATTGTTACTGAATATAAGGGAGGGGGAATATAAATGTTTTTGATTGGCGATAATTATATTATTGTACTACCCCCTAAGTGGTACTCCTCCATTGTTAAATGGCCTTCTCAAAATCGAGAGGGCTTTTTTTGTGGGCATTGGTTAATTATTTGTTGATCTTCGATAAAAGTTTAAAGCAAAGGGCGGTATCGATTAGGGGTTTTGTCCTTTTTGTGGATAAAGGAGGAAATTACGTTTCGTTTGAAGAATGTTTTGAAGATGGGGGTGGAATAATTGCGACAAAATATTGAACACGACTTATCTAAAGAGGATATTTTTAGAATGATTGTTAAACACCTTGATGTATTCCCGTTGACTTGTCTAGACGCTATCAGAGAAGTTATTAGAAGTTCATTAAAACAACGGGGCTTAATAGGAGGAGTAACTAAACAAACAGGAGCAGCTGCTATAACCTATAACCGGAAAATATCAGAAAAAGATATACAGTTAATAAATGATTGTATTTATGACCTTTTATATAGCCGAGTTATCCAACCTGGCATTAATAATGATAATCGAGATTTACCATGGATTTCTGTTTCTGATAAAGAGAAACTAAAAAAATATCTAAACTGAAAAGTATAGTCCGATAAATCAGAGAATTTTTCCATCCGGGAGAAATTTCCCCCTGAATGTTTGAAGGCGCAAGAATACTGCATTAGGTGTAAAGATAATTATTGGAGGAAAGATATATGTAGCGAATGGGGATTAATGCATAAACCGATTTTATAAATCCGAGGAATTTGAGATTCTCAAAAATGCAATAGTTGGATGTCCTAGAAAAGTGGGCATATTACAAAGCAGCCAAATTATTAGGTCATGAGCGGTAAGAGTGCCATTTAAAATCGAGCTAGTGCTTGAATATCCTTTATAGTTAAGCTAGGTAAGAGTCCAAAAAGGATGGGCTTAGGGGGAATGGATAAAATTTTGTGAACTCACTTTATTAACAGCAAAAACATAGGAAAAGCCCTTCTCTAAATCGAGAGGGGCATATTTTAGGTTATAATCTCTTTATCCGATAATTGCAATTTTCTATATAATTCACACTCAATTAATTGTATGTTTCACCTGTAAGATGGGATTCAAACATATCGATAATTTCAAGGAAACGATTGGCCTCACGGAAAACGTGATCAGCCAATAGAGGATGGATAATGCTCTTGATTTTGCATTCTTCGATTAAATCTCTGGCGGTTTTCTTAAAGTCTCGAAGTGATACGACGGAAACACGGTTCTGATCTAGAAATTGATCCAAAAGAGGGGCAGTTTGAGATTGCGGCTTCATGGACTCTAAGTCTACAGCTTGAAAGACTAATTGATCAAAATCATTGCTAAAGTTTCGCGCCATATCTACAAGCTTTCTTTCCGATGGATCAAGGAGATGTCCAATAAATTTTGCATGATCCGCCATGATCCTTAAAAAGAAAACATTCTCTTTGATGATAGCATCAGCAAGTGGCTTCAATTTACCTTCATTTAATTCTTTTAATCGTTTTCTAAAATAATTGGCTTCCCTACTTATATGGTCAACTAAAAGTGGGAAATTGTTTGCACCAGGCAATTTACAGGTAAGTATTAACCCCAACACTTTCCTTTTAAAGAAAAAAATGTTCGTAGCAGCTTGTTGCACTTCCGCATTAAATATTCTAATCTGTTCTGGGTCAGTTAGATTTGTAAAGGAATGAGATTGCTGTTCTATCCGTTCAAATACATGAAAAAACTGATTAGCTTCCTCAATTAGCTGTGTATCTTCACATCTGAAACCCAGTCTTAGAAATAACGAGTGTTCCTTCATTATTCGTGACCAAAAACGGATCTCATCTAAAGAACGTTCAACAAACATGCTAGAGTTATTTCTCATATTGGCTTCCTGTCTGTTCTCACTCAATACTATATCCCCCTTTATCCTTACCATCTTTAAAATCATATTAAAAAGGGGGCAATTGTATACCACTCAGTTACATATAAAGTCACAAAAAAATAATATATGTCTTTTGAATCGTAGCCTAATAAATGAGGAAAGGAAACAATCACTTTCAAGAACGGATCTTTCTATTTCACTAGTGTCGAGTCTTTTGCAATTAGAAGGTATTGAAGTTTCCGAGAGTGGAGATCAAGCGTATAGATGATTCCAGGGAAAATGATTAAGGGAAAGGGAGGAATTATGGACCATGTTAATGGAGCAAAATGAATAAATAGAAATGGTTAGCAGAATATCCTAAGGAGTGCTCCTTGCCTCTACCAGGAATTAGTTGTGAACTCAATTAATATAGATCGAGCCGTGATGGATGTAACGGAATCTGGTTTAATGCTAGCAAAAAGGGTATACCATTGAAGAGATTCAATTAAAGAAAATAGACTGTATAGGAGAACTTGCTTAGTTTAACTTTCAAGATTTAGATGATGATAATGTATAACTTATTCTTAATTGCTAGTGAGAAACAGGGCAAGAAATCTTTTTTACTTGCTCTTTTTTCTGTTACAAAGATTGTGACAACTCTGCATGGTTCTTAAAGTACTAGATAATTGGTACATATAGAATGTATTGTAATAAATCGTCTATTGAATATTGACTCAAAACTAAATAATAATGTCTTTACCCGTAGAAACAAGTAAAGCCTTTCGAACTTTATTAAGAATGAAAATTTGTAAAATAGTATAATGTTGATTTTTATGAATTTGGATTATAGGATATATAGAATGAAATAGGTTTTAGAAAAGAAACAAAGAAAATCATGAATTAGAAAAAGAGTGGGGTATATAAAATGACTGTTTTGTTTGGTACGGTCGAATACTTTGTACAAGAAATGCTAAGTCACTTAGAAATTTATCAAATGGGAAAATGGACAAAAGAGGATGAAATCTCATTAATATATTCAAAATTAGAAAATGAAATTTTATACGACTTTGTATGTGACGATAAAGTTCGAATAGAATGTTTGAAAAACCTTGCCTATGCAACTAAAAGAATAAGGACAAAAGAATATTAATCTATAAAAAAGAGGATGTCCCAAGATGTATGGTATTATCCCCTACAGGTAGACAGAGTAAAAAGAGAGCATGATAAAATGTTCTTAACAGTCTATCTGAGAGGGG
>NZ_JAWRYN010001247.1:0-249 GCF_046534585.1 Peribacillus sp. SIMBA_075
GTTGAGGGTAGTGTTTGTAAGATAAGCGTGGAGATAAGAAACAGCACTGCCATGGTGATGAGTGATGGGTATATGCCCATATGCTCGTAAAAGAAGCTGCCGATAATAGGACCAGCTAACAGAAAGATCGCACTCATGCTTTGAGCGATCGACACTGCGACACCGACATGCTCCTCGGGGATGTGACGCTTCATCAATTTAGCTGAGGAAGGCTGCGAAAATTGAGAGACGATTGCGGAGATAAAGGTG
>NZ_JAWRYN010001248.1:0-248 GCF_046534585.1 Peribacillus sp. SIMBA_075
GAGCTTTCAAAAAAGTCGAAAGAGACCGGTTTGTCGGACGCTGAAAAAACAGAACAAAAGCATTTAAGAGAAGAATATTTAAAAGCTTTTCGTTCTTCTATGAAAAATACACTTAAAACCGTGAAAATCGTCGATCCTGAAGGAAACGATGTCACACCAGAAAAATTAAAAAGAGAAAGAGATCAGAACCTTCATTAAGATCAGGATTTCTTGAATTTTGAAAAGATGGGAAGAATATTCTCATCTTT
>NZ_JAWRYN010001249.1:0-248 GCF_046534585.1 Peribacillus sp. SIMBA_075
CCAGCGTCAGAGCGAACCGTGACCTGTCGCTGTTCGCAATCGGCCATGGCCTCGCACGCGTTGATCAGCAGGTTCAACATGACCTGCTCGATCTGTATGACGTCCGCCTCGACCAACGGGAGTTCGGGTGCAAGGATCGTTGTTATTGTGATGTCACGATTGCGGAGCTCCTGCTCCAGCAGCTTGAGGCTTTCGCGGATCGCGTCATTGAGGTCGGTGGGCTGCCTGGATTCGGAGTCCTTTCGCAT
>NZ_JAWRYN010001250.1:0-248 GCF_046534585.1 Peribacillus sp. SIMBA_075
GGGCGGCGGTTCATCCGGTTCACCGACCGCGCGGTGCGGACGCGGCTCAGCTACCTGCGTGGCGCGTCCGTGCAGTTGGAGGTCGACGCGCCTGAGCCGTTCGAGCTCGACGGCGACGCGTTCGGCGACATCCTGGGCCTCGACCTGTCGGTCGACGAGCTCGGGCTCCGGGTGAAGGCGCCGGCCGCAGCCGGTTAGAGCTCCTCGTCGAGCGGCACGGCCTCCCTGCTGCGCCTCCCCGCCAGGGC
>NZ_JAWRYN010001251.1:0-248 GCF_046534585.1 Peribacillus sp. SIMBA_075
GGCGTGATCACCAAGGGCGTGGGCGTGATCGCGCTGCTGATGCTGCTGCCGGCCGCGTTCGCCGCGCGCGCCGGCTGGCCGCGGATCCGGGTCGGCCTGCGCGACGCGCGCTTCTGGCTGGGGCCGCTGGTCTTCCTGCTGGCGATCGCCCTGTGGCTGGTGCCGGTGGTGGCGGTGGCGCTGTCCAGCGGCGAGCCGGAGTACCGTGCCTACCTCAACGACATCCTGTTCCGGCAGACCGCCAAGCG
>NZ_JAWRYN010001252.1:0-248 GCF_046534585.1 Peribacillus sp. SIMBA_075
GTCGATGACGGCATCCAGCACCAGATTCTCCATAAACGTGGAAGCCGTTTCTGCCACACTTACGCCTTTTTGCTGCGCAAGCGCCGGTTCGTCGTGAAGGATGTAGTTATGGTAAGCGTGTCCCAGTTCGTGCGCCAAGGTAATCAAATCCTGATAAGTATCACGATACGTCAGGAAGATCCGGCTTTCTTTAGCCACTGGCATCGACGCACAAAAGCCCCCTTCTGCTTTACCCGGCCTGTTCTCAG
>NZ_JAWRYN010001253.1:0-248 GCF_046534585.1 Peribacillus sp. SIMBA_075
GAATCTTGACTGCTTCTGACACCGACCGGCCCAGGATAAAGCTGACTTGGTCCATCAAGTCCTGCAGCTCATTTTCCGCGAGCCGCAGCTCGGCCACTTTCTCATTCAAATCCAGCCGGCGCTTGTCCACCCGGATTTGCTTCATCACCCGCTTATAGTCGGGGTGGTATTTGCCGAAGCGCTGCACTTCTTCGTACAGCTCCTTCAGCCTGGCGAAATCGTGGATCTCTCTCGCCAATTGTTTATCG
>NZ_JAWRYN010001254.1:0-248 GCF_046534585.1 Peribacillus sp. SIMBA_075
TGGGCGGCTTCAAAACAGTTGTCGCAATGGTTAAAGCGTTAATCGAAGAATATAATGTAACAGTTCCTGTTGCGATTCATTTAGATCACGGTTCAAGCTTTGAATCTTGTGCAAAAGCGATTCATGCAGGATTTACTTCTGTTATGATCGACGCTTCTCACCATCCATTCGATGAGAACGTAGCAACAACTGCGAAAGTAGTTGAGCTTGCACATTTCCACGGTGTATCTGTAGAAGCTGAGCTTGGA
>NZ_JAWRYN010001255.1:0-248 GCF_046534585.1 Peribacillus sp. SIMBA_075
CTGCAACTACTTGGCACATATTATCATAACTTTGTTACTCACTTACTTGAGGGAGAATATCAAAGAAGAGTATATACCCTAGCAGAAGAAGGAGAAGCACTTACAGCTTCAACTTTAACTGAAATAAAAACAAATGTACTTTCGACATTCTGGGGAAATTCTGTAGAAATTGACGAAGGTGCTGGCTTAACTTGGATGCGCCAACCTCATTATTATATGGGCTTATATTCTTACACCTATTCCGCAGG
>NZ_JAWRYN010001256.1:0-248 GCF_046534585.1 Peribacillus sp. SIMBA_075
TTGATTTTCTTTTCCAGTGTTTCCTGCAGTCGTTGACGGACGAGCATTGTCGCTTCCTGGATGAGAGACTCGGACCCGCGCACGTAGACGAAGCCACGGCTCACGATATCTGGGCCAGTCAGGATTTTGAAGTTTTTCATATCCAGGCTGACTACAACTACCATGAGGCCGTCCTCAGCAAGATGCTTGCGGTCGCGCAGCACGATGTTTCCAACATCGCCTACACCGCTGCCGTCAATCAGAACGAT
>NZ_JAWRYN010001257.1:0-248 GCF_046534585.1 Peribacillus sp. SIMBA_075
GTGATTGTGCCGCCTCCACTCAACTCAGCTTTTACGCACTTCGGCTGTTCCACGGCGCGAGCGACAATTTCAAGATCGCCTCTGCAGTTTTTGTCGAAGAACGTTAGCGGAACGAGTACGGAGAACTTTACAGTTTCCCGCTTGACTTCGGTTTGCGTGTTATTTGCAAACGAGAACCACAGGTTGACGTCACACGTACCAGATACTTCAACCGCGTCTCCGACTTTCTCTGCCTGGAAGTTCGTGTT
>NZ_JAWRYN010001258.1:0-248 GCF_046534585.1 Peribacillus sp. SIMBA_075
TCATCCGTGGCGGGCTGCAGGCGATTTCACACGGCCAGTATGAAGCCGCCAAGGCATTGGGTCTGACCACGGCACAATCGATGCGGCTGGTCGTCTTGCCGCAAGCAATCCGCATCGTCATACCCGGACTTGTCAATCTCGCTGTGGGATTTCTGCTCACCACATCGCTGGTGACAGTGATCGGAATTTTCGATCTTCTGAATGCGGCCAAAGCTTCTGCGACCGATCCTTCATGGCTCGGCTATTAC
>NZ_JAWRYN010001259.1:0-248 GCF_046534585.1 Peribacillus sp. SIMBA_075
GCATGTCGTTCAATATGATAACTTTCTAATAGGCTTTTATATTTTTTTTGTTTTATTGCGAGTCCTAATTTCCAGCCTATATTAAAAGCATCTTGTAAACCTACATTCAAACCTTGTCCTCCAGCAGGGAAATGAATATGTGCTGCATCCCCTGCTAAGAATACACGCTTATGTTGATAAGTATTTGCTAATTTGGTTGCATTGCCAAAACGAGAAAGCCATATTGTGCTCTTAATTTGAAGATGTTC
>NZ_JAWRYN010001260.1:0-248 GCF_046534585.1 Peribacillus sp. SIMBA_075
TTGCGTTGTATTATCTATAAACCCTAATCGAGGTGATTGGAAAAGCGTGGCTAATAACCTTACCCACCGATTATAATTTATTTCATAAACTTCGTTCATATTTTTCTCAATAGCTGTTGTAAACAATTGATAAATGCTCTCTACATACATATGTAATGTTGGGTAAATTGTGGATCTTTGGTATTTAGTCAATGCAAATTGCAAATTAAAAATTTCATCATCAATTTCTTTAATTAAATCTTGTAGTA
>NZ_JAWRYN010001261.1:0-248 GCF_046534585.1 Peribacillus sp. SIMBA_075
CCCTTCGGTGAGGCCGAACGAATCGACCATCGTGACGAGTTCCCATGTGCGCTGTTTGGCTTCACTTTCTTTCATCGGAAGCCCTGCCCAGTGGATCATGGAGCGCGTGAAGATTTCTTCGATTTCATCCAATAAGACGATCTCGTCCATGTGCTCCCATTGTTCGGCCTTGGCGTCGAGTTCTTGGATTACCATGCGCTTGGCGTCTTCTAAGCGTTCAGGTGTCATCATCGATAGGAACATGCGCT
>NZ_JAWRYN010001262.1:0-248 GCF_046534585.1 Peribacillus sp. SIMBA_075
CTTCTTCCGTATCAAACAAATGTCCGGCGATTTGTTTGATCGACCACTTGCCCTCTCCTATAGATTGATCTAACGTGTGCTCATCACATGTCTGCATGAGCTCCTCTAGTTCACGAATACTCTCCTGAAGCGATGTGATGATTTCTGTTTTTGTTAATTTTCCAGTTTCCATTTATTCTCTCAATCCCCCTTCAAATAAATGTAAGTCTCTTTCAATATCATACTCTATTTATTTAGGCTGAAGGAAG
>NZ_JAWRYN010001263.1:0-248 GCF_046534585.1 Peribacillus sp. SIMBA_075
GGCGTGCAGTGCTTTGCTATCTGGTCCCATTTCAAACATGTCACCGAGCACAAGCACCTTTTTCCGATCAGAGAACAGCTCTGCGAATGTACGAATCGCAGCTTCCATAGTGGTCGGACTGGCATTGTATGCGTCGCTAATGTAAATCGAGCCGTGGCGTGAGTCGACCTGTTCAAAGCGCATTGCCGAAAGCTTGATGGTCGCCAGTGCATCCACGATTTGCTGGGTGCTCATCCCCAGACGTTTGC
>NZ_JAWRYN010001264.1:0-248 GCF_046534585.1 Peribacillus sp. SIMBA_075
TTCGACAATACGAGTGGGATGAGGACGAAAATGAGGGTCAGTGATAAAGCCCAATAACTCATGACACCACCCCTTTCACGAACTCTTCGACGCGGTCATTTTTAGGGTCTTCAAGCAAGGAGCTCTCGCCAGTCTCCACTACCTGGCCATCCATCATGACCCATGTATAATCGCCGATTTCAAGCGCTTGTTGGAGGTTATGGGTGATCCAAATGATTGTCGTGCCATATTTCCGGTTGATTTTGCTG
>NZ_JAWRYN010001265.1:0-248 GCF_046534585.1 Peribacillus sp. SIMBA_075
GGCGAATGTCGCCGCTGACAGCAGGAGGCTTTCGGAGATGCAATTGTTCAAGCTGCTGTTCAGTTACTAAACGGGTCCGGATCGGCAAGTGGCGTTGGATGATCCGGTTCGCTTCAAGCTCCACTTGGCGCAAGGTTTCCCGGCTGATCGATGCTTGGTGCAAATCGATCGACACCCGCTCTTGCCCTAAATGGAAGCTGGCCGTCGTGTATCCATGCTGATCTTCCAATAAGGCGCTTAACAGATGC
>NZ_JAWRYN010001266.1:0-248 GCF_046534585.1 Peribacillus sp. SIMBA_075
GTCCTTTGGAGATCTGCTCAGGTCTGTACCTCATCCAATCAGTGCTTGTGCAGTCACGCTTACCGGTGAGCAGCTCATGAGTATGCTAGAGCAGTCGATCCAGCCGGAAATGGTGCACCGGGAGCTTCGGGGATATGGTTTTCGCGGCAAAGTAGAAGGCTGGATGGCTGTTGATGGGTTGCACATCCGGTACATAGCTGGTGAGCATCCACATATTTTGGAAATTGAGGTAAATGGCAAGCCGCTCG
>NZ_JAWRYN010000151.1:0-410 GCF_046534585.1 Peribacillus sp. SIMBA_075
TTCGTCGCGACGCCCCAGCGGATGTCCATGCCGAACAGGTTCTTGATGTCGATCGGGGAAAGGTCGGCGCTGTCACCCTGGA
Organism: Peribacillus sp. SIMBA_075; assembly: GCF_046534585.1. Lineage (NCBI taxonomy): Bacteria > Bacillati > Bacillota > Bacilli > Caryophanales > Bacillaceae > Peribacillus > Peribacillus sp. SIMBA_075. The sequence goes on from NZ_JAWRYN010000151.1 coordinate 83, forward strand.
TCGTGCCCGTGCCGGTTATCTGCGAACCGGTGGCCCCATCGGCACGGATCGGCGTCTGGATCACATGGGAGGTGCCCTCGTCCTTCGTGCCGAGGTTGCAGACCATCGTCTGCTTATCGGCAGAGATGCTCGAAACGGGGGTGACCCCCGTGGTCAGACAGGAGGCCGGAAGCTCCTCGAACGTGCCGTTGACGATCGTCAGCGTGAAGTTCACATTGTCGACCGGGTCGTTCGCAGGGGCCGCCGCATTGTCGTTGACGTTCACCCGCCACTCTGCGGTGACGACATCGCCCGACTTCACGGTCGTCGGGGATCCATCCGCCCACTT
>NZ_JAWRYN010001267.1:0-248 GCF_046534585.1 Peribacillus sp. SIMBA_075
GAAGTATATTTGATGAATGATGCGGCTACTGCGCTGCAACGGTTCCATGAAGCATGGGAGACGGCAACGACCGGGAAAAAGGGTCCCGTCCTGGTAGACCTTTGTGTAGATGTGCAAAAAACAGAAGTCGAAGTCGATCTGGATGCATTCGTCAGTGTACAGGAGCAATTGCCACAAGCAACGGATGAAGACATCGCCAAAACGATCGAGCTGTTAAAAGAAGCCAAAAAGCCAGTGCTGATCTCTGG
>NZ_JAWRYN010001268.1:0-248 GCF_046534585.1 Peribacillus sp. SIMBA_075
CAACAACTATTCGAAAAGGAGCGGATTCATATGATGAACACGATGAAAACGAACAATTTTTTAAATACAATGGGCATGGTATTTTCCGCTCTAATCGATGCAAAATCTGTTGTTTCTACATTAAACAAGTAAGGAGAATTCATCATGAATAACATCACTTTTAACAAATTAGATTTTTTAGGACTAGCTAGCGGCTCTCTCCTTCTTACTGCTTTTATTTACGCTGCTACGCTTGTATAACTTTGTGT
>NZ_JAWRYN010001269.1:0-248 GCF_046534585.1 Peribacillus sp. SIMBA_075
GTCCCGACCGGGATGTCGCCGGAGACGATCCGGGCGCCCAACGACGCAATGGCCTGCTCATGCAGGGAGCCGGGCGCTGGCTGGGTCACACTTCATTATCGGCGGCGGGACACGTCGGGTCAAAGCGGCTCGCCCCACGGATACATCAGCTAATACCTTCATTGATTAGACACAAATCAGATTTATTCCTAGAGTGTTCGTGCCCTACCCGCATCACGACCGAGGACGTTCATGACTACATCGATGCT
>NZ_JAWRYN010001270.1:0-248 GCF_046534585.1 Peribacillus sp. SIMBA_075
CGTACACCTAAACGCTTAAATTGTTCACGTTGACGTTCTACTTGCTCATATGCATACTCTGCACATAACTTACGGAACTCAGCAACTGTCATTTCTTTACGCTTTACACCTTTATTTGTTAAAGCTTGCTCAATTGGTAAACCGTGTGTATCCCAACCTGGTACATATGGTGCACAGTATCCAGTCATTGATTTAAAACGAACAATAAAGTCTTTTAACACTTTATTTAGTGCGTGTCCCATATGGAT
>NZ_JAWRYN010001271.1:0-248 GCF_046534585.1 Peribacillus sp. SIMBA_075
GTCATTTTATTTTGCGTCATTGTCCCTGTTTTATCTGAGCAAATGATCGACGCGCAGCCGAGCGTTTCCACAGCTGGGAGCTTTCTGACAATTGATTTTTGTTTGATCATCCGCTGCACACCTAGGGAAAGAGCGACGGTTACAATCGCCGGCAGTCCTTCTGGAATGGCAGCAACAGCGAGAGATACACCCGCTAAGAACATATGATACAAATCATGTCCTTGCACAACGCCCAGAACGACTACGAG
>NZ_JAWRYN010001272.1:0-248 GCF_046534585.1 Peribacillus sp. SIMBA_075
GGACAATTAAACAGAAGAAATCTTGAATATGTTGTATTGCTATTAGGAGGAGAGGAAATGAATAAGAAAAAGAGTAGAGTGAAAAATGAAATCGCACTTTGGACATTGACAGCGGTTGTTCTCATTATTGCATGGTACTTTTTTCAAAGATAAAAATGCATCGTACTTAAAAGGTACGATGCACTTTTATTATTTTTTTTGCCAATTTTCTTTTATAAAGTCTTCACGGCCAGATTCTTTTTGCTCAG
>NZ_JAWRYN010001273.1:0-248 GCF_046534585.1 Peribacillus sp. SIMBA_075
GTCACAGGACAGCTGGTTCACGGAGTTATCAATCTCCACTGTATAAGGCTCCATGATAACGGCATTTCTCATTTTGACACCAAGAGGCATGGAGAATTGCAAATCGCTCATCGTCAGGTCATAGCCTAAGTCTAGTGGAACAAGCCCGCCATTTTCCCATTTTGTTTCTTGAAATTGATGCTGGTTCTCACCATCTAATTTGAGAATAACCCCTTTAGAAATAACCGTTTCAGGATTTGGGTTCATCG
>NZ_JAWRYN010001274.1:0-248 GCF_046534585.1 Peribacillus sp. SIMBA_075
GTCGGCTTCGGCGAAGCGATCTTCGATGGTGCTCAGGGGCGTCTCGACGTGCGGGCGCAGCGAGTCGTCGACAAGCTGATCACGGGAGAGCAGGTTGCCGGCGATCTTGTACTGGCCATCGCGTTCGTAGAAGCCGTTCGCGGCCGGGTCGATGGCGATCGCCACATCATCTAGGCCGGGTGTGTAGCCGGCGTCTTGGATGGCAGCGACAAGGAGGGTCATCGCTTCTTCGGGGCTGGCGATGTCGG
>NZ_JAWRYN010001275.1:0-248 GCF_046534585.1 Peribacillus sp. SIMBA_075
CTGTCCAACTCCTCACGTGGTAGATTTTGGTGCAGACAAACGGTCACGGACCATATGTGTAGCTTCTACCATATTTTTTAACGATGCAATCGTTTCCCGAATTCCACGAGTCTTGAGCCCACAATCGGGATTGATCCAAAACTGTGATGGAGGAAGCACCTGAAGCGCGCGACTCACCATTTGTTCCATCTCGGCTACAGCAGGAACGCGTGGGCTGTGAATATCGTATACTCCCAGTCCAATCCCTT
>NZ_JAWRYN010001276.1:0-248 GCF_046534585.1 Peribacillus sp. SIMBA_075
GGAATGAGCCACATCCAATCACCAGTGACTGCGCGACCGCATTTCTCTTCCCTTTCTTCAAATCGCCTAAACTGCTGGCTCGCCGTATGGTGATCAACAATCGATACACCTTGCTCTTTAAAGGAGTGCAGCACCGCTACATTCAGCTCCACCAGCGCTTTATCCTTCCAGAGCGTGGCTTCCCTACTGGTGTCGAGCCCCATGAGATCAGCTACTCTGGGCAGCATGTTGTAGCGCTGCTGGTCAGC
>NZ_JAWRYN010001277.1:0-248 GCF_046534585.1 Peribacillus sp. SIMBA_075
TTAAAGAAATAGAAGGCGATTCCCTCTTAATTACAGAGTCAACATCTGGTTTTGATATTTCCTCAGCATATGGTCTTAAAAATTTATAATATTGTACATGTTATAAAGATATATATATGTAGTCTTGTCCATTGTAAAGAACAACAATATCATTTCCTACGTCTATTAATACACCTTTAAATCTTTTTTCACCGATTAGTTTAACATATATATTTTCTCCAATACTTTTGTTTAACTCATTCATCTAT
>NZ_JAWRYN010001278.1:0-248 GCF_046534585.1 Peribacillus sp. SIMBA_075
TAGCAGATTGAATATTCGTTACTCTTGGAAACACTAAATCGAGACAAAGAATTACTTTTGCTCCCGAGTCATGAAGCTGGTATTCTAATTCTCTTTCTGTATATAGTGGATTTGTTTGTACTACGATCCCTCCCGCAAGTAATGTACCATAATAACCAATTACAGATTGCGGACAGTTCGGCAACATAATAGCAACTCGATCACCCTTTTCCACACCGAGCTTTTGAAGATAATTTGCAAACCTCTTC
>NZ_JAWRYN010001279.1:0-247 GCF_046534585.1 Peribacillus sp. SIMBA_075
TTGCAATGATGCCTTATATTGATATCGGCGTATCTTTGGGAAGTGATCTAGGTACTAAATATGAAGATGTACTTAAAATCTTTAACGAATTTGGCATAGATATCCCTCTGACGAATTCAATGAAACAAGATCCTGCTGTCCTTCAAGGGATAAAGGATTTTGAGGGGCTGATGAAAACAAGAATTGACGGATTGCTTTTAAATGATGTTGTCACAGGATATGGTGTTGCATTTTCGGCAGATGAAGC
>NZ_JAWRYN010000152.1:0-409 GCF_046534585.1 Peribacillus sp. SIMBA_075
TTCTTTTACTAATTTCTTATTTAACATGTATTCTTCTGCTACATAAAAATCAGCCTTCACATTCTTTAAGTCAGCTCTACTCGCATACAGTATATATCCTACTTTTATATTTGGATTTGCACGTTTAAACTCTTTAATAAGCGGATAGTGTAGCGTTTGAATGACACATTGTTTCTCAAATTCATTATCTTTAATCACTTTTAATACTTTGTTTACGAAATCTTTTTCGCCACCATGAAGCTTCACTTCAATATTAAGTTTGATTTTGTCCTTTGACAGCTTAATGATCTCATCAAGTGTACTGATTTGTCCTGAAAACCCCTCTTGACTAAGGGTAAGCTGTCTTAACTCCTCCATCGTTAAATCTGACACGTGAACATTAGCATTCGCAAGACGTTTTAGCTTCAAA
>NZ_JAWRYN010001280.1:0-247 GCF_046534585.1 Peribacillus sp. SIMBA_075
CGGGGACAGGATTTGAACCTGCGACCTTCGGGTTATGAGCCCGACGAGCTACCGGACTGCTCCACCCCGCGACGGTAATAATGAAACGATTTGCATCAAGTTTTCGTGTATATCGTTTCTTCGCTTCCTTATGTAAGGTTGTTTCAAAACAACTTGCTGCTTTTGAAAAAATGGAGGAGGTAGAGGGATTCGAACCCCCGCGGGATTTGACTCCCCTGTCGGTTTTCAAGACCGATCCCTTCAGCCG
>NZ_JAWRYN010001281.1:0-247 GCF_046534585.1 Peribacillus sp. SIMBA_075
CTCATCACTTTTATAAGACTGTTGAAAAACACCATCTTTAATAGTTAATACGTTTGTCTTCCCATCATAATATTCTTGATATATCTCATTAGCAGTTATATACGAATTATATCTCCAGTTTTGAGAGATTGGTTCGATTCTAGCCCCTTTTATAAGTGAACCCTCAATAGTAATCCCTTTAATCGTGCCAGCTGTGATTTTGTCGGCAGATAAATTGGCTATTTTAGCATTTGTAATGGCACCATCT
>NZ_JAWRYN010001282.1:0-247 GCF_046534585.1 Peribacillus sp. SIMBA_075
GTTTCTTTTTGTATGAGTTAGGACGAGGGCCTCTACAAAACAGAATCCCCAATCATCATTAAAGATGATCAGGGATTCATTTATCATTTCAAGCCTGGATACTGATCTGTATCCATTTCCCAGTCGGATCCAAAGTCCCATCCTACAAACGAATTTTGTATTTTCATATCCTCAGTAGTTAACGGGATGCCTTTTCCAGTATCATTCTTTTGCGTTGTATCTTTGTCATAATAAGATTTCGTAATCG
>NZ_JAWRYN010001283.1:0-247 GCF_046534585.1 Peribacillus sp. SIMBA_075
ATAGAGACAAATCACGTGGATGAAACAGCAGCTCCAAACCATGTAGCGTCACATTGTGAGACTGGAAGTTTATTTTCAGACTACCAAAAAATCTCGTTTCCTGGTCCTTGATTAATATAGTCGAGCGCCGCAAAACGGCATTCACCCGAGCAACTACTTCCTCCGCTTCAAACGGCTTCGTTATGTAGTCGTCTGCCCCCTGGTTCAGCCCTTTCAGCTTTTGATCGGTCTGCCCCAACGCCGTTAT
>NZ_JAWRYN010001284.1:0-247 GCF_046534585.1 Peribacillus sp. SIMBA_075
GGCTCGTCCCGTGCCCATCCTCACCGAGCTGGCGCCGACCCTGCTCGGCGTCGCGATCCTCGCCCTGGTCGCCGTCGCCGTGCTGGCGGCGTACCGGGTGCCCCACCGCTGGGCGCCGGCGCTGGCGATCCTGCGAGGTGCCGCCCAGCTGGCGATCATCAGCGTCATCCTGGCCGGCGTCATCACGACCCCGCTCTGGGTCGCGCTCGCGCTGCTCGTCATGTTCTCGGTCGCCGCCGGCACGGCC
>NZ_JAWRYN010000153.1:0-408 GCF_046534585.1 Peribacillus sp. SIMBA_075
TTCATTGAAAATAAACTGAAGCTAAAGGTCAACTACGAGAAGTCGAAGTATGATCGCCCTTGGAACAGAACGTTTCTGGGTTTTAGTTTCACGATATCAGAGAAGAACCCGAAGGTTCGACTGGCTAAACAAACGGTGAAGAGAGTAAAGAAACGAATCAGGGAAATGACCTCAAGAAAATTACCGATACCCATGGAAATCCGAATAAATAAGTAAAAGCAATACCTTAGAGGTTGGATAGGGTATTTCTCCCTCATTGATACTCCGAACGTATTGAGGAATTTAGATTCATGGATTCGAAGAAGACTCAGGATGTGCCTATGGAAGCAAGGGAAATTACCAAGAACGAGGGTGAGGAAACTCAAAGGATTAGGCGTCCCATTTGGAAAAGCATATGAATGGGGAAAT
>NZ_JAWRYN010001285.1:0-247 GCF_046534585.1 Peribacillus sp. SIMBA_075
GGCATTTGGCTCTGAAGGGACGAAGCTAGCACCGCCTGCAACATTTAAGTCAGGGTGTGCAGCGTGGATACCAGTATCAAGGACAGCTACTTTGACGTTAGCACCTTTATAACCTTGAGCGTGTACAGCTGGAGCTTTGATTTGAGGGATACCATAAGGGACGGTTTGTGCATATGCTTCTGCTTTGTGGTCTTCTTCTACATAAGCAATGCTAGGGTCATGCTCAAGTTTTTTTGCGGCTTGTTCG
>NZ_JAWRYN010001286.1:0-247 GCF_046534585.1 Peribacillus sp. SIMBA_075
TATGGATCATGTAACGAATAAAACTTTTACCGGTATTGAAACTGGTGAAATACGCCCGTTTCAAATTGTTTTGACTCCATATATTATGGGTACCCTTTCACTCGTCACAGTTAGTTTTGTTATAACTGCAATTTACTATCTTCCCTACTTCCTATAAAAAAAGCACTCGTGATAATCACGAGTGCTTTTCTACTATGCCCGAGAAACGTATTTACCTTCACCAGTGTTGATGATAAGCATTTCGCCT
>NZ_JAWRYN010001287.1:0-247 GCF_046534585.1 Peribacillus sp. SIMBA_075
GTTTATGTTTACAAAAGCGATGTATGAAACTGGCGACATGATTACACAGCACGAACTATTAAATAAAGTAAGTGAACTTTTAGATGAAGGTATTTTAAAGACTACTCTAAATGAAACATTAACACCAATTAACGCTGAAAACGTAAAGAAAACACATGCACTGCTTGAAAGCGGAAGTACCATTGGGAAAATCGTTTTAGAGAAATTTTAATAATAAAAAGTCCGATTTCTAAATAAGAAATCGGAC
>NZ_JAWRYN010001288.1:0-247 GCF_046534585.1 Peribacillus sp. SIMBA_075
CCGGGTCCTTGAGGTTCTCCAGGCCCCGGTAAGGGTCGTGCAGGCTCACGCCGAAGCGGCTTTGCTCCACCGGACTGGACGGCGGCGGCATGGGCGGCGTGGCAGCGGCGCCCTGCAGGGCGAGCGCCAGAAGCAGCGCGAACATGGGTCTTACCTCCTGTAGGAACCGATGCGGATGGAAGCGCGCCGCCGGAAACACGCGTGCCTTGGTCGAACGCAGGCGGCGTGCCGCGCCGGACAGTGCATT
>NZ_JAWRYN010001289.1:0-247 GCF_046534585.1 Peribacillus sp. SIMBA_075
TCCGTAATAAAGATCGGTTAATTCAACTTCATCATTCAACTCACCTTTTAATCGAATCATTCGATCTTTATATTTTTCATGACCAACAATATCAAAGCTCTGATTATAAATTGCATATGTTTTACCATCTGCTTCGTTGTCTTGATATGGGGTATAGACTGCCCTGCCGTCAGACAGGCTTGGATCAGTTTTCAACCATTCATATACTTCTTCATCAGATTGAGCAAGCACATATGTAAAGATGCCC
>NZ_JAWRYN010001290.1:0-247 GCF_046534585.1 Peribacillus sp. SIMBA_075
CCAACAAAACGCGAATTTCGTACGCTAAGCAAAATTTCATAAAGAAAAAGTCGGTTTTCTAGACGTGTAAGAGTTATACAGTATTGTAGGTAGAAAACATATCCAGATAATTTAAATCAGCTCATATTAATTTGGTCAATAATCTTTAAGGAAATTCACTCTAAGTAAGTAGGATAATGAAGAAAAGTCTTGAATTTTATTAAAATATAAAAGGAGTAGAAAAAATTTTCTACTCCAATCTCTTTTG
>NZ_JAWRYN010001291.1:0-247 GCF_046534585.1 Peribacillus sp. SIMBA_075
GCCGGACAGACCGATCTCGCGGTCGGCAACGTCGTCGGCAGCAACATCTTCAACGTGCTGTTCGTGCTCGGCCTCAGTGCGCTGATCGCGCCACTGGTCGTGCACACGCAGATCATCCGCCAGGAAGTGCCGATCCTCATCGGCGCCTCGGTGCTGATGCTGGCGCTGAGCCTCGACGGCGGCCTCGGCCTGTGGGACGGCGCGCTGCTGCTCGGCCTGCTGATCGCCTACACGGTGTTTCTGGTGG
>NZ_JAWRYN010000154.1:0-408 GCF_046534585.1 Peribacillus sp. SIMBA_075
AACCCCCATATTAGCGTAAATAAAAAGAATCCATTTTGAACAATCTTTTTTCAAAATGGATTCTTTTCTTGTGATTTGATCTGACCCAATAAAGTTAGACATATAGTTTAAGCAGCTTCTAAGACCTGAGTTCGGTATTCTATCGGACTCAGGTCTTTTATTAATTTTACCTTCATTCGTTTGTGGTTATAGTAATGAATATAATCATCTTTTAGAGTTGATGTTATCAATAGCCTATCAGCAACTATTTTATCTGAAAAGAGAGTGATTTGTTAGAGGCTTAATGTATTTTTTTGAAAGTACCGCACAGTCCGAATACACTTCGCTTATGGAACTAACCTGCCCCGATAGTTCCATAAAGAAAAGCTGCCTTAAAGACAGCTCCGATCTTCAGCTAAAGCACCCGTT
>NZ_JAWRYN010001292.1:0-247 GCF_046534585.1 Peribacillus sp. SIMBA_075
GGCTGGACGACCATACGAAACAACAGCTGCAAGTTTTATCGGAAGATGAGCAATTGGCAGAAGATGCGTTCTATCAAGATTTGGTGTTTGGCACAGGGGGCATGCGCGGTGAGATCGGGCCGGGCACGAACCGCATGAACGTCTATACCGTCAGGAAAGCGTCAAAAGGCATTGCCGATTATATCGAAAGCTTCGGCGAGGAGGCAATGAAGCGCGGGGTGGCGATTGCGTTCGACAGCCGCCGCAT
>NZ_JAWRYN010001293.1:0-247 GCF_046534585.1 Peribacillus sp. SIMBA_075
TAGATTTTCACCACTAATGTTCAATTGCCAGCTTGTCTTAACAAAGAGATATGAGGATCCTGAGGATGCTAGTAAATATAAATACCTGAGAACGATTGAAGAGTTCTTTGAGAAATATGCCGAAAACGTTAAATAAAAGATGCATTTCATATTAAATTAGAATAGGAGAGTAATTAATAATGAATTCTAAACACGGATTAAGTCAAGGAAGGTTAAATGCAGCTAAAGATTATACTAGGATTTTTCT
>NZ_JAWRYN010001294.1:0-247 GCF_046534585.1 Peribacillus sp. SIMBA_075
TTCGTCGCCGCGGCCAACAGCTACGCGGACGCGCTGTCGGCGGCGCCCGTCGCAGCCAAGAAGAACAGCCCGCTGCTGCTCGTGAACGGCGGAACCATCGATGCGCCGACGCAGGCGTACCTCACCGCGAAGTCGGTCCGGACGCTGACCCTGATCGGCGGCTCGGATGTCGTCGGCGACGTCTGGGTCTCCCAGCCGCAGAGCGCAGGCTCGACGGTTACCCGCATCGGAGGTTCTGACCGCTTCG
>NZ_JAWRYN010001295.1:0-247 GCF_046534585.1 Peribacillus sp. SIMBA_075
GTACTTATCATTTGTATTTCGGGAACGATCAAGGGTCACCTGGCACGATCATGAGCTTTTTCCCATGGGGCAAAGCTTACCAGGGAAAAGTGGGCGATGGGCAGGTCGGTGTCACGGTTTTCGCCGTTCCGCCAGGCGCATTGCCATTCTGGCGCAGCCGGCTCGAAAGCCATCAGGTGTCGTTTAAAGAACATGTTCGTTTTGGCGAAACTTATTTGAAGTTTGCGGATCCCCATGGCCTTCAGCT
>NZ_JAWRYN010001296.1:0-247 GCF_046534585.1 Peribacillus sp. SIMBA_075
GTTCTAATAATTCATTTTGCATTTCTTTTCGAATAATTGGATCTAACGCACTAAATGACTCATCCATCAGTAGGACATCTGGATTATTTGCTAGTGCTCTTGCGATACCAACACGCTGCTGCACACCACCGCTAAGTTGTTCCGGATAACTGTCTTTATTATTTTCTAGACCTACTAATTTTAGAGATTCTAACGCTTTTGTTTCTCGTTCTTCTTTTGATACTTTTTGTATTTCTAAACCATATGC
>NZ_JAWRYN010001297.1:0-247 GCF_046534585.1 Peribacillus sp. SIMBA_075
GACATTCCTGACTTATACGTTATTCATTCTGTTTATGAGGACGATAAAGAAGGTGAGCCTACGCAATATTGGTTTCATACACATGGCCTTTTAAGAGCGGGCGTAACAGAAATAGAATTAATTATTCCAAATCGCATTTCTTCCTATTACGGCATTGGTGACCTCTTTCAAACATTTGCGAATAATGCCGTCGAGAATGGACAAGTCCCTATGAATGAGCCTATCGTTATCGCGCATAGTCAGCAAG
>NZ_JAWRYN010000155.1:0-408 GCF_046534585.1 Peribacillus sp. SIMBA_075
CGATCACGCCGGCTGAGGTATGCATCCACGTAGGCCTGTGCCGCTGCGTCCAGGGTAGACTGCATTGTGTCCAGCGCAGTTCGTTCGGCGTCTGTCACGCTATCAGTATTCACTGAGGAGCCAAACATGCTTTCCATCACGCCTTTAGCCGGTTCAGGAATACGGGCTGTACCACAAATTGCGCTGCCATTGCCGGTAGAATAATTACCGTTGCTTCCCGTCGTCTGCATCAGAGCCGTTCTGGCCTGTCCGTCCTGATAAAGCCCGGTAAGTTCACGGTTTGTAGCGTATTTGCACAGGTTCATTTCAAACACAGCACGGGCAGCCGAGCGGGTTGGCGGCGCGGCAGGCTGCACGACCAGCGACATTCCGCTGCTTATCATATCTGCTGCCTTATCCGTCAGCAGG
>NZ_JAWRYN010001298.1:0-247 GCF_046534585.1 Peribacillus sp. SIMBA_075
CAAGCTCTTTCATCATACGATCTCTCGTTACTTTCGCAATAATGGATGCAGCTGAAATAGAAATACTTTTCGCATCACCTTTAATAATGGATGTTTGCGGTATTGGTGTAGGAAGTTTCATCGCATCAATTAATAAATGTTCTGGCGCACAAGATAAATTCGCGACAGCATCTAACATCGCTTGTTTCGTCGCTTGATAAATATTTATCTCATCAATCATTTGTGGTGATACAATTCCAACTCCAAT
>NZ_JAWRYN010001299.1:0-247 GCF_046534585.1 Peribacillus sp. SIMBA_075
GCCAAACGCCTCGGCATGCAGGCAATGGTGTCACACCGCTCCGGTGAAACCCTCGACACCTTCATCGCCGACCTCGTCGTCGGCACCGGCGTCGGCCAGATCAAATCCGGCGCGCCCGCCCGCGGCGAACGGATCGCGAAATACAACCGCCTCACCGAAATCGAAGCCATGACCCCACGGATTCCCTACGGCCTTCTGCCCATCACCACCCCGGCGACCGAAACAGTCTCCCCCTAAGCCGCTCGCG
>NZ_JAWRYN010001300.1:0-247 GCF_046534585.1 Peribacillus sp. SIMBA_075
GATGCATTAAAGAAACAAGCAAAAGAGTTGAAACAAAATGGGTTGGTGATCATGGCGAACGACAGCAAAATGACTGCCTTTGGATCTAAATCAAGATATGGTCTCATCCATGATGTGTTTGGTATCACACCGGCAGATCGAAAGCTTGAGCCATCTGATAAACACGGCCAAAGCATTTCGTATGAGTACATGGTCAAAACGAATCCAGATTTCTTATTTGTCGTTGATCGAGGCGCAGCGATCGGAG
>NZ_JAWRYN010001301.1:0-247 GCF_046534585.1 Peribacillus sp. SIMBA_075
CGAGCAAATCTTTCTCTACAGCAACAGAGGAATACGCGACGTGTTGTATCGGGATCTGGCACTGCAGACGATTCCCGAGCTCAAGGAACGATGCAATGAACCAATCACGCTCGAACGGTTGCTGTGCATCAATCCTGACCGGATGCTGCTGTTGATTTGCCCGGATGCGGATACACGAAAGTTCTGGCTTTCCTTGCAGTATCACACACAGTGGAGAGGGCTGAATGCGGTCAAGAACGGGCAGATG
>NZ_JAWRYN010001302.1:0-247 GCF_046534585.1 Peribacillus sp. SIMBA_075
CTCAATCGCCTCCATAAAGCTTTGTGTATTCAATTGTTCTTCTTCAAGCACATGGGCAAAGCCTTGCGCTTCGAACAAATTGGCGTTCAAAATTTGGTCGCCCCGGCTTTTTTGCTTCGACAAGGGAATCAATAGCATCGGTTTTTTCAATGCAAGAAATTCGAATATCGAATTTGAGCCTGCCCGGGAAACAACTAGGTCCGTCAAATGCAAAAGATGTGACAATTCATGCGTCACGTATTCAAAT
>NZ_JAWRYN010001303.1:0-247 GCF_046534585.1 Peribacillus sp. SIMBA_075
CCATAAAAATGGCAAAAGATCAAAACCTGTCGTTAAACCCTACGAAAATTTCTGGGCTTTGCGGCCGTTTGATGTGCTGCTTGAAATATGAGAATGATGAGTATGAAACAGCGAAAGAACAATTACCGGATATCGGTGAAACGATTCAGACGTCTAATGGCTCTGCAAAGGTAGTAGGGCTCAACATTTTAGAACGAATTTTGCAAGTTGAATTAACCGGGCAAGAAAAAGTGGTAGAATATACTTG
>NZ_JAWRYN010001304.1:0-247 GCF_046534585.1 Peribacillus sp. SIMBA_075
GCTCGACCTGCTGGCACGCACCGGCTTGCGGGCGGACGACCTGCTGGTCGATCTCGGCGCCGGGCTGGGCCAGGTGCCGATGCTGGCGGCGCTGTGTTCGCCGGCGCGCGCGCTGGGGATCGAGATCGAACCGGCGCTGGTGCGCAGTGCCCGGCAGGCGGCGGACGGGCTGGCGCTGTCGCGGGTGGCGTTCCTTTGCCAGGACGCGGGCGTGGCCGACCTCTCCAGCGGCACCGTGTTCTACCTG
>NZ_JAWRYN010000156.1:0-407 GCF_046534585.1 Peribacillus sp. SIMBA_075
CGTGAAGAAGCCGCGATCATGATTGCTCGTGCGATGAATTTGAAGTTAGGCACTCTTGATGCATCCAAACTGGCGTTAGGTAAAATGTTTACAGATGCGAAAGATGTGGGGTACTATGCAGCGCCATCTGTACTCGTCGTCAGTAAAGCAAAATTAATGAACGGTGAGCCGAATGAAGTTGACGTGAAAAAACCGACCTACAGTTTTAAACCAACAAACAACCTGACTCGTGCCGAGATGGCCATCATCACCATCCGCGTCATGGTTCAGCTGAAAAAACTGCCTAAGCAGTAAGCGCAAATGTAAAACATATATAATAGCCGAAAGCTGAAGAAGACATTCGTCTCTTCAGCTTTTCTTTTTCGATTTATTCACTATTGTCATCCTCGATTGCCTCTACAGGAACC
>NZ_JAWRYN010001305.1:0-247 GCF_046534585.1 Peribacillus sp. SIMBA_075
ACCGCAGGATCTAAAAACACTAATACCGAAATTAATCTCGTCGATAAATCTCTTAAACTGTCAAAAAATAAGTAATATACAAATCCCGTATGTATAAGTCCTGTCGCTGTGATCATCATCCAGTTCATCTCTGTTAACCCTTGAAACTTTCCAAAGTCTACGAATGGCAGTAATAAAAATATACCTAAAAACGTTTGTAAAAATGTCATCGCATATGCACTCGTATGCTGAATTCCTTTTCCTAATA
>NZ_JAWRYN010001306.1:0-246 GCF_046534585.1 Peribacillus sp. SIMBA_075
GCCGATGCCAGGAACTAGAAGGTCAGTAGCAGCTACTGTTTTTCCATCTTCATTCATACGCATGTAGAACGCTTTAATGTCTTTTGGATAGTCAGTTACGAATACAGGGCGTTTGAAAATTTCTTCTGATAAGTATCTTTCGTGCTCTGTTTGTAAGTCAATACCCCATTCTACTGGGTATTTAAATTCAGCACCTGATTCTTGAAGTACTTTAATTGCTTCTGTATAAGTGATGCGACCGAAGTC
>NZ_JAWRYN010000157.1:0-406 GCF_046534585.1 Peribacillus sp. SIMBA_075
GGTAAAGATGGTTCGGAACCAAACAACTGGGAAAGTATTTTTAACGGTTCGGCATGGGAATATGATGAAGTAACAGGACAATATTATTTACACTTATTCTCGCGTAAACAACCAGATTTAAACTGGGAGAATAAAGAAGTTCGCGAAGTGTTATACGATACAGTTAATTGGTGGCTTGATAAAGGAATTGATGGTTTCCGCGTGGATGCGATTAGCCATATTAAAAAAGAAGATGGTTTCAAAGATATGCCAAATCCAAAAGAACTAAAGTATGTACCATCTTTTGATAAACATATGAATGTGGATGGTATTCAACCTTTACTAGAAGAGTTAAAAGAAAATACGTTTTCTAAGTACGATATTATGACTGTTGGTGAAGCGAATGGCGTTAAGATTGAAGATGCTG